>CAIQMJ010001012.1 GCA_903872875.1 uncultured Variovorax sp. | reverse complement strand
CCGCCTTCGGCCGCGAATGCCGCTACTTCAACACCTTCGGCGGCAACCCGGTGTCGATGGCCGCCGGCATGGCGGTGCTGGATGTGATCGAGCGCGAAGGCCTGGTCGCGAACGCGCAGCGCGTCGGCGCGTACCTGCGCGACGGGCTGCGCGCGCTCGCCGTGCACCATCCGTTGATCGGCGACGTGCGCGGCGCCGGCCTGTTCACCGGTGTGGAGATGGTGAGCGACAGGGCCGCGAAGACGCCCGCCACCGCGGAGACCGCGCGCATCGTCAACGGCCTGCGCGAGCGCGGCGTGCTGCTGAGCGCGACCGGCGAGCACGCGAACACGTTGAAGATCCGTCCACCGATGGTGTTCAAGGAGGCGGATGCGGATCTGCTGCTGGCTGCGCTGGACGGGGTGCTGACGGGCTGAGCCGGGCCACGGCGCGCAGCCGTTGCGTGCGCTACTTCAGCTCGATCTCCACGAACACGAACTCGAAGTCGTTCGCGTTGATGACGTCGTGCTCCACACCCGTCAACCGGGTGTAGGAAACGCCCGCAGTCAGCGGGCTCTGGATCTGCCCGTTCGGCGTGTCGAGCGTCAGCGCGCCCGTGGTCATCGGCACGACCACGTAGTCCATGCCGTGGCGGTGCCAGCCGGTGTGCGCGCCGGGCGCAAAGCGCCATTCGGTGACCTTGACGCGCTCGTTGTCGATCTGCACGGTGGGGATGGCGGAAGGGCGGGTGGTGGTCATGCTTGATATTCCTCGATGCCGCACCAGTCGGCGATGAACTGGACCATCGTGGCGGTCACGCGCTTCATGCTGTCGATCGACACGCTTTCGTCGATGCCGTGGATGTTGCGCGCGGTCGGGCCGTAGTTGGTCACGGGGATGTCGGTCATCAGTGCGAAGTGGCGGCCGTCGGTGGTCGCGGTGCAGGCGAGCCGTTCGGGCGGCACGCCGGTGATCTTTTCGTGGGCCTGCGCCAGCACCTGCATCGCGGGCGCGTCGAGGTCGTATTCGCAGCCCGGCGAGTAGTGGCCGCGCGAGCTGATCTCGACCGTGAGGTCGGGGTTCAGGCGCGTTGCGCAGGCGCGGATGCGTTCGGTCACGGCGCGCGTCGCGTCTTCGGCCGTCACGCCGGGGAAGAAGCCGAAGCGGATGCCCATGGTGCAGGTGCAGGGCACCGACGAATTCCATTCGCCGCCGTCGATCCGGCCGAGGTTGAAGTTGAGCGGATGCGCGACGTCCCTGAAGGCCGGATGCCGCACCTCGGGCGCGTTCCATTCGGCTTCGAGGCCCTTCAGGTCGGCCATGATCGCGATGCCGGCCTCGATCGGGTTCACGCCCTTGTTCATGTACGCCACGTGCGCCGGCTTGCCGGTGATCTCGATGAACATCCAGCACACGCCGACCTGGGCGCTCATCACGGTCTCGCCGAAGGGCTCGGGAATGATCACGGCGTCGAAGTCGGTGAGCCTGGCCTTGCCCATCGCGTGCTGCAGCGCATGCACGGTGGCGAGCGTGCCGTTGCCGGTGTTCTCCTCGTCGAGCACCGCGTTGAAGCCGACGATGCCGGCCGGCTGCAGGCCCATCTCGCGCAGCGCGCGCAGGGCCATCAGCGCGCAGACGATGCCGCCCTTCATGTCGCCGGCGCCGCGGCCGTAGAGCCAGCCGTCCTGCACCCAGGGTTCGTGCGGATCGCGTGCCCAGAGCGCTTCCGGGCCGGTCGGCACGGTGTCGAGGTGGCCGTTGAACAGCACCGAACGGCCGCCTTCGCTGCGCGGCAGGTGGCGCGCCAGCAGGTTGAAGCGGCCGTTGTCCGGGTCGCAGGGGCACGAGAACAGCGGGTTGCTTTCGAGCAGGCTGCTGTTCAGCACGATGCGCTCGGGTTCGAGACCCAGGTCGATGAGCGTGCGCTCGATGAATTCGGCCGCCGGCTGTTCGGCGCCGGAGGGGCTGCGCGCGGCGACGAAGTCGCTGAGCATGTCGATCATCTCGGGCGTGAGCCGGTCGATGGTGGTCCGCAGCGTGGCGGTGTCCAGGAAAGGAAAAGAAGAAGTGGTCATGGTGAGCCGGCAAGGGGTGCAAGCTTCGTGCCGCTCAGGCGGCCGGGGCGTCGCCGATGGCCGGCCCGTCCGGCCCCAGCGCCGGCATCGGCCAGCCGAGCAGCTCGGCCAGCCGCAGTACGGTCCAGCGCGCCTCGTCGGCCGACACACCCGACTCGGGTGAACGCAGGCCGTCGTGGATGCGCTGCAGCACCTCGTCCTCCGACGGCACCTCGACGTGCGCCAGGATGCGCGCGTGTTCGATCAGGTGCGTTGCCAGGTCTTCGCAGACTTCGTAGCGGGCGCGCACCGTGCCGATGGGTTCGCGCAGGCGCTGACGGCGCGCGTCGGTGTACAGAGCGAAGAAGGAGGGCGGAATATCGATCTGGTAATCGTCGGACATGGCGAAAAGAATGCGGTGGGCCACGATGTTCTCACCCGGACGGCCCGCTACGCGGTTGCGACTGGATGCGTAACGTAACGAATGGGTACATCGGCGCCCGATTCCGCGATGGAGCGCTGCAGGCTCGCCGGCGATTCGCGATAAAAGCGTTGTCGATCAAGCACTTGGCGCTCTCACCTCGACAGTCCTGGGGCATTCGGACGATCGGCACGCAAGTTGCGCAGTACCTGCTTTGATCGCCTCGCGGCGACCCGTTCGACATGCAGCCGCTCGACATCGCCGCTCTTGCCGCCGGCCACCCCGTGCCGTGGCTGGTGCTTGCCTGCAGCCTCGTGTTCGCGACCTTCCTGTCCGCCTGGAACGTGGCCGGCCTGGGCGAGCACGACGGCCGCCGTCCGGTGCGCATCACCGGATGGGGCGTGACCGGCCTGCTTTGGGGCAGCGGCCTCTGGGCCTCGCAGCAGCTCGGCATCGCCGCGGTCACGCCGCGGACCGGCATCGTGATCGGCTTGCCGCTGTGGCCGGTGCTCGCCGCCGGCATGGCCGCGGCGGCCGGCAACGCGCTGCCCCTGTCGGCGATCTGGCGCTCGGCCTGGGCCGGGATGGTCGCGCTCGCCGGCATCGCAGGCAGCATCGTGGGCGCGCTCGCGCCGATGGACCGTGCGCTGTTCGGGCTGCTGTGCGTGCTGGCGGCACTGGTCTGGCTTCGCGTGTGCATGCGCGCAGCGCACCGGCCGGCCGGCAGCCAGGGCGGCTGGCCGACCTGGGGCCGCGCCGCCACCGGCGCGCTGATCGCCATGCTGCTGTCCGCCGTGGCGGGCTGGGGCATCCAGCGCAACGCCGGGCGCATGCCGATGCCCGACGACGATGCGCAATGGTCGCTGCTGGCGGCCATCGTCCTGCCGGTGATTTCGCTGGCGCTGGCGACGGCCTTCGCGATGCGTTGCTATCGCGTGCTGGGCGCGCGGGCGCAGCGCGAGGCCACGCGGCTCGGCGCCTTCGTCGAGAACGCACCCGACGGGCTGATCACGGCGGACCGCGAAGGCCGCATCCTCACCATCAACCCTGCGGCGCTGGCGGTGCTGAATCGCCGGCTGGACGACGTGCTGGGCCAGAACGCCGGCCGCGTGCTGGCGCCCGAGGATGCGTCCTTCGCCGACTGGCTGCACCGTGCGCCGGGCGCCGATGCCGCCGGCCCGCACGACTTCGAAACCACGGCTGAGCGCCCGGACGGAAGCGCGCTCGCGCTGCGGCTCGCCGTGAGCCGGGTGACGCCGGACGCGGCGCTGGACGGCGACGGCCCGTGCTTCGTGATCATGCTGTCCGACCTGGGCCGTCGCAAGGCCATCGAGAACGCCTTGCGCGTGAGCGAGCAGCAGGCCCGCTCGCTGGCCAGCAACATCCCCGGCGTGTCGTTCCGCAGCCGGGTCGACGCGCGGCTCGGCACGCTGTTCGTGAGTCCGGCGATCGTCGAGCTCATCGGCTGGCCGGCGGAAGACTTCACGAGCGGCCGCCGCACGCTGGGCGAACTGATCCATCCGGCCGACCACGAGCGCGTGGTCGACGAGATGCGTACCGCCATCGCCACCGGGCGCAGCTACGTCACGGAATACCGGCTGATGCACCGCGACGGCGGCGAGTGCTGGGTCTGGCAGAGCGGCAGTGCGCTGCAGGGCGCGCCAGGCGACCTGCCCTGCATCGACGGCGTGATGTTCGACATCACCGAGA
The DNA here is from genome assembly GCA_903872875.1 of uncultured Variovorax sp. GTDB lineage: Bacteria > Pseudomonadota > Gammaproteobacteria > Burkholderiales > Burkholderiaceae_C > Variovorax. Next base: position 8,464 of record CAIQMJ010001012.1, on the reverse strand, counting down.
TGCGGCTGCGCCACGCCGCCTTCGAGGGCACGGTGGATGCGGTGCACCGCGTCATGGGCGTGATCGAGTTCGACATGCAGGGTCGCGTGCTGTCGGCCAATGAACGCATGCTCGGTTGGATGGGCTACGGCCTGGACGAGCTGCGCGGCATGCACCACAGCGAACTGACCGGCGACGCGCCGGCCGGCCGCACCGCCTTCGACGCGCTCTGGCAGCGGCTGCGCCGCGGCGAATACGAAACGGGCGAGTTCCGGCGCACGACACGAGAAGGCGCCGAGTTCTGGATCCAGGCCTCGTACAACCCGATCTTCGATACCGACGGCACGCCCTTCAAGGTGCTGCTGCTCGCCACCGACATCAACGCGCGCCGCCAGATGGAGCGCGCGCTGCGCGAGGCCAAGGCGCGCGCCGAGCAGGCGGCGGCGGCCAAGACCATGTTCCTCGCGAACATGAGCCACGAGATCCGGACCCCGATGAACGCGATCCTCGGTTTCACCGACGTGCTGCTGGGCGGCCCGCTGGCGGAAGAACAGCGCCGGCATCTGCAGACGGTGCGGCAGTCGGCGCGCGCACTGCTCGCGCTGCTCAACGGCATCCTCGACACCGCCAAGCTCGAGAAGGGCGCACTGGCGCTGGAGCTGGCCGACTTTTCGCTGCGCGAACTCGTGCAGCACACGGCGGACTCGCTGCGGCTCGGTGCGCAGGCCAAGGGGCTGGCCTTCGACGTGCGCTGGGCGCCCGATGCCGGCGACCATTTCTTCGGCGACGTGCAGCGCATCCGCCAGGTGCTGATCAACCTGCTGGGCAACGCCATCAAGTTCACCGGGCGCGGCGGCGTGCAGCTCGCGGTGCAGCGCGACGGAGAGCACGTGCACTTCCTGGTGAGCGACACCGGCATCGGCATTCCGTCCGACCGTATCGCGGCGATCTTCGACCCCTTCTCGCAGGCCGACGCATCGACCAGCCGGCGCTTTGGCGGCACCGGGCTCGGCACGACCATCGCACGCCAGCTGGTCGAGCTGATGGGCGGGCGCATCGACGTGGAGAGCACGCCGGATGTCGGCAGCACCTTCCATGTCAGGTTGCCGCTGCAGCCTGCACAGGCGTCGGTCGCGCTGCAGGGCGAAGCCGATACGACGGCCGTCGTACCGCCGCCGCTCGATGTGCTGGCCGTCGACGACGTGGCCGAGAACCGCGAGCTGGTGGCGATCGCGCTCGGCCGCGCCGGCCACCGCGTGACCACGGCCACCGGCGCGGCCGACGCGCTGACGCTGTTCGGCCGGTCGCACTTCGACCTCGTGCTGATGGACCTGCACATGCCCGGCACCGACGGGCTCGAGGCCGCGCGCAGCATCCGGTGGCTGGAGGCTGCCGGTGCACGGGCGCCGACGCCGATCATCGCCCTGACCGCCAGCGTGCTGGCGGAAGACCGGCTGGCCGCGCAGCAAGCCGGCATGGAAGGCTTCTCGCCCAAGCCGATCGAGTTACCCGTGCTGCTGGCCGAGATGGCCCGCGTGACCGGGCGCGTGGCGGAGCCGGGCGCGGTGCCGGTACCGATCGCGCCTGCGGCATCCGATGCGGGCCTGGACGCGGGCGCAGCGACGCCGGCTTCGGTGCCTGCCGTCGTCGACTGGGAACGCGGCGCGCGGCTCTGGACCTCGGAAGCCGAACTGCTGCGCAACCTGCGTACCTTTCTCGACAGCCAGTCGGACGCACCGCAGGCGCTCGCCCGGCTGCTGCGGGTGCCCGATCTCGACGGGGCGCGCCAGCTCGCGCATCGGCTGCGCGGCGTCGGTGCGAACCTGTGCTGCGACGCGCTTCAGGCGGTGGCGGGCCTGATCGAAACCGCGTTGGCGGTGCGGGACATCGATGCCGCGATGGCGCGCCTTCCCGGATTGGCCGGGGCGCTGGCCGCCGTGACCGGGGCCGTGGCCGAGCGCAGCGCGATGGCCGTCAGCGATCTCGCCGCGCCCGCCGCGTCACCGCCGGCGGCCGATCGGCAGGCCGCTGCCGCACTGGCGGCCGCGTTGCTCGACACGGTCCATCGCAGCGAGCTCGACGACGCGGGCTTCCGCCGGCTCGAGGCGGCGCTCGCCGGCGACAGCGAGGCGCCGCGCGCCGCGGCCATCGGCCGCGCGCTGGACGACTTCGACTTTTCCACCGCGCAGGACCTGCTGCGCATGCTGGTCGACCACCTCGGACAGAGCCCTGCGCACGCGCGCCGCACCCCGAAGACAACGGAGTTGACATGAGCGATACACCGACGATCACCCAACGCCCGACCATCCTGGTGGTCGACGACGAACCGCTGAACCTGCAACTGGTGCGCAACGTTCTGCACGCCGACTACCGGCTGATCTTCGCGAAGGACGGCCGCAGTGCGCTCACCCTGGCCAGCACCGTGGCGCCCGACCTGATCCTGCTCGACGTGATGATGCCGGGCCTGACCGGCTACGAGGTCTGCCGCACGCTGAAGGCCGACGAGCGCACGCGCCACGTGCCGGTGATCTTCGTGACCGCGCTGGCCGACCAGGCCGACGAGGCGCTCGGCCTGGAGTGCGGCGCGGTCGACTACATCACCAAGCCGATCAGCGCGGCCATCATGAAGGCGCGCGTGCGCACGCACCTGTCGCTGGTGCGCATCGAGGAACTGCAGGCCACCCGCATGGAGGCGATCCGCTGCCTCGGCACCGCTGCCGAGTACAAGGACAACGAGACCGGCCTGCACGTGATCCGCATGAGCCAGTACGCGCACGTGCTCGCGCTCGCGGCCGGCTACGGCGCGGCGCAGGCCGACGACGTGCTGCATGCCGCGCCGATGCACGACATCGGCAAGATCGGCGTTCCCGACGCGATCCTGCAGAAGCCCGGCAAGCTGACCGAGGCCGAGCGCGAGGTGATGAAGGAGCATCCGCGCATCGGTGCGGAGATCATCGGCAACCATCCGTCGAGCCTGTTCCGCACGGCCCGCACCATCGCGCTGACGCACCACGAGAAGTGGGACGGCAGCGGCTACCCGAACGGCCTGGCCGGCGCCGACATCCCGCATGTCGGGCGCATCGTCGCGCTGGCCGACGTGTTCGACGCGCTCACCAGCGCGCGTCCCTACAAGCCGGCCTGGCCGGTGGAAGACGCGCTGGAGTTCATCCGCAGCGAGAGCGGCACGCACTTCGACCCCGCGCTGGTCGACCTGCTGACGCAGTGCCTGCCGCAGATGCTGGAGATCAAGGCGCGCTGGGCGGAGCGGGACGAGAAGTCGCCAGCGGGCTGAGTTCGTCGGCCACGCGCAGCCAGGGCCATCGCGCCCGGTAGTGCAGCGCCTTCTGCCGGAACAGCTCGGGCACCGCATGCCGCGGGTTCATCCGCAGGACGCCGGCGGTGAGTTCGTCAAGCCCGTCGGGCGCGTACAGCGCGCCGGTCGCGACCTCGATCCCGACGCAGGTGCAGGCGACCAGGTAGCGGTCGATGCCGTCGCGCGCGGACCGCAGCTGCGGGTAGTCCGCGCCGAAGCGCTGCCGGTACCAGAGATGCACGCGCGCCTGGTTCTTCACCTCGACGTTCACGCCGAGGTGCTTCGTGGCGGCTTCGACACGGCGGATCACCGTGTCTTCCGCCTCCCACGACAGGTCGGTGCCGTCGAAATAGAAGACGTCGTAGTCCTTCACGCCCCACTCGGGCTGCCGGCCCGAGCGCCTGTTCCAGGTGGCCTGGAACAGGCAGCCGGCCGTGAGAAAGCAGTCGTTCAACCCGAGGTCTGCCAGTCGAAGCATCAAGGCGGCATTGATCGGGTTGCGCATCGCGTCGGCGATGAAGGCTTCCGGTGTGCCGGGCGGTTCGGGGTCGGTGATTGGCATGGGATGCGGGCAAGTCAGGCTGCGGCGATCAGGGGGCACGGTGTTTGGCCTACTCGATGATGCTGCGTTGGCGGATACGGCGCCATGCCGGCCGGCGGGAAGGTCGTATGTCATGAAGCCCAAGTTCCTGTTCGATCTCTGCCGCAAGTCCGTCATGGCCTGGATCGACGATTTCGCGCCCAGCATGGGCGCGTCGATCTCGTACTACACGATGTTCTCGCTGGCGCCACTGCTGGTCATCGTGATCGCGGTGGCCGGCGCGATCTTCGGCCGCGAGGCGGTGCAGGGCGAGATCGTCGGGCAGCTGCAGGGGCTGATCGGCCACGACGGCGCGGTCGCGGTGCAGGGGCTCATCAAGAGCGCGGACGCACCGTCGAAGGGTCTCTGGGCCGGCGCCATCAGCGTCGTCGTGCTGGTGGTCGGCGCCACCACGGTGTTCGCCGAACTGCAGAGCGCACTCGACCGCATCTGGCATGTGCCGGAAGCCGAGAAACCTTCGGGTGTCTGGGCCGTGCTGCGCGCGCGGCTGCTGTCCTTCGGACTGATCCTCACGCTGGCCTTCCTGCTGATGGTGTCGCTGATGGTCAGCACCGTCGTCGGCGCCTTCGGCAGCTGGGCGGGTGGCCTGCTGCCGGGCACCGAGTTCCTGCTGCAGGCGATCAACCTGCTGTTCTCGATGAGCGTGACCTGCGTGCTCTTCGCGATGATCTTCAAGTACATGCCGAGCGCGCCGATCGCGTGGCGCGACGTCTGGGTCGGCGCGGCCGTGACCTCGGTGCTGTTCGAGGTCGGCAAGTTCGCCATCGGCCTCTACCTCGGCAAGAGCGGCGTGAACGAGTCCTTTGCCGCGGCCGGCTCGCTGGTGGTGGTGCTGGCCTGGGTGTACTACGCGGCGCAGATCTTCCTGCTGGGCGCGGAGTTCACCAAGGTCTATGCCAACGAGCACGGCTCGGTGGCCGGCGCCAAGGCGATCGCGAGCACGAAGGCGATGGCCGCCGCGGCAGAAGCGGGTACCGATGCAGCGCCCGCCGCCGTCGCTGCAGGCGCGGTGGCGATCGAGGCAACCCCGCCATCCCACGCAACCCGCGCGCCTCGTGATGCACGCGATGCACGCGCGCTCGACGCACAGCTCGCGCGCACCGACGCGGCGCGCCGCGAGGTCGACCAGCGGCTCGCAGAAGCGACCGCCACGCTGACCCGCAACGTGATCCTGCTCGCGGCCGCGAGCCTGGCCAGCGGCGCCGTCACTTCATGGCGGCGCAAGCAGCGCCGCGCCGAGCGGCGTGACCGCGCGCTGATGCGTTCTAGCCGCCGAGCCGCTCCACGCTGACGTTCATCTCGCCCATTTCCAGCGGACCGTAGTTCGACACGAACGCCACGTCCGCCGCGTCGCGTCCGTAGGCGACCACGATGCGCGCACCGCGCGGCTGTGCCTGCGTTGCGTCGAAGGTGTACCAGCGGCCGTCGATGAAGGCCTCGAACCAGGCGTGCATGTCCATCGGGTCGAGCTGATACAGATAGCCGACCACCACGCGCGCCGGTATCTTCAGGCTGCGCGTCAGCGCCACGCCGACATGCGAGAAGTCGCGGCACACGCCGGCCCCGTGGCCCAGCGTGTCGAGCGCGTCGGTGGTGGCGTCGCTCACGCCATAGCGGTATTCGAGGTTCTCGTGGATCCATCGCCGGATCGCCTCGACCTGGTCGTAACCGGGCAATGCGTCGCCGACGATCTCGCGGGCTTGCGGCTCCATCTTGTCCGACGGGCAGTAGCGGCTCTGCAGCAGGTAGAGCAGCGCGTCGTCGGGCAGCCATTCGACCGGCGTCGGCGGTGCGCCGGGCGTGACGCGGATGTGCTCCTCGGTCTCCATCACCATCTCGACCTCGATGCGCATCTCTCCCTGCGGGATCTTCAGGCGCTGGCAAAGGTTGCCGTAGCTGTCGACGTATTCGGTGGTGCGCACCCAGGGCGAGAGTTCGTAGCGCTCGCTGATCATCCACTGCGCCTGGCCGCTGCGCGGCCGCAGCATCGCGACCACCGGGCAGTCCTCGGCGGCTTTCACGGTCATGGTGCAGTTGGCTTTGAGCTTCATTCGGGGTTCCGGTCGGTGGGCTGTGGGAAGGGGCGTGACCTGCATTGCAACCCGGTGCAATGTCCGCGCCATGACGCCGTCGCCGCGTCGCCATGCAGGACGGCGCCGTCGATGGACCTGTCGATCATGCGCTGCAACCTATGATTTGCCGATGTTCCCCCTGCCCCGCACCGCCACCGCGCCGTTCTGCCCATCGGAGGTCAAGGGCAGCATCGGCATCGATCCTTCACTGCCCTTCCACAGGAAGCTGCTGCGCTATGCCGGCCCCGGCCTGCTGGTGTCGGTCGGCTACATGGACCCCGGCAACTGGGCGACCGACATCGAAGCCGGCTCGAAGTTCGGCTACGGCCTGCTCTTCGTGGTGCTGCTGGCCAGCCTGGCCGCGATGCTGTTGCAGACGCTGTGCGTGCGGCTCGGCCTGGTCGCCCAGAAAGACCTGGCGCGTGCCTGCCGTGAGCGCTATCCGCCCGCGGTCAACCGCTTTCTCTGGATCGGCGCCGAACTCGCCATCGTCGCCTGCGACCTGGCCGAGGTGCTCGGCAGTGCGCTGGCGCTGCACCTGCTGTTCGGCGTGTCGGTGCCGGTCGGCATCGCGATCACCGCATTCGACACGATCCTGGTGCTCGGCCTGCAGGGCGCAGGTTTCCGGCGGGTCGAGGCGATCGTGCTCGGGCTGGTCGCGACCATCGCGGGCTGCTTCGTGATCGAGCTTGCGATGTCCCAACCCAACTGGTTCGGCGTCGCGATGGGCTTTGCGCCCAGCCTGGAGCGGCTGCAGCAGCCGGGCGCGCTGTACCTCGCGATCGGCGTGGTCGGCGCCACGGTGATGCCGCACAACCTCTACCTGCACTCGTCGATCGTGCAGACCCGGCTGGTGGTCGACGGCGACGCCGGCCGGCGCGAGGCGGTGCGCTTCTGCACCTGGGACGCGATCGTGTCGCTGTCGCTCGCGCTCCTGGTCAACGCCGCCATCATGGTGCTGGCCGCGAGCGCCTTCAACGCCAATGGCCACCGCGAGGTCAGCGACATCGAGGACGCCTACCACCTGATCGAGCCGATCGTCGGCAGCGCGTTCGCGGCCAGCCTGTTCGGCATCGCGCTGCTGGCCTCGGGCCAGAGCTCGACCTTCACCGGCACCATCGCGGGCCAGATCGTGATGGAAGGCTTCCTCGACCTGAAGATCCCGTGCTGGCAGCGCCGGCTGATCACGCGCGCGCTGGCGCTGGTGCCGGCCTTCGTCGGCGTCTGGTGGCTGGGCGACGGCGCCATCGGAAAGATGCTGGTGCTGAGCCAGGTCGTGCTGAGCTTCCAGCTGCCGTTCGCGATGTGGCCGCTGATCCGACTGACCGGCGACCGCGCGCTGATGGGCGGCTACGCCAATGGCCCGTTCCTCAAGGCCACGGCCTGGGGCCTGTTCGGGGTGATCAGCGCTGCCAACGTGTGGCTGGTGGCCGCCGTGATCGGCGGCCAGGGCTGATCGACCGCGAGCCCGCTTCGATCAGCCCGCCAATGCGGCGGTGACGCTCGCGGCCAGCGTCGTGGTCGGCCGGCCGATCAGGCGGCTCAGTGCGCGGCCGTCGTCGAACAGCGCGCCCTTCGCGGCGCCGGCGTCGGAGTCGGACAGCAGCCCGGCGATGGCTTCCGGCAGGCCGAAGCCGACCAGCGCGGCCTTGTACTGCGCTTCCGGCATGTCGTTGTAGACCACCGGCTTGCCCGACTGCTTCGCGACTTCGGCGGCCAGGTCGGCCAGCGTGTAGGCCGTGTCGCCAGCGAGTTCGTAGACCTGGCCGGCGCGGCCGATCTGCGCGTCTTGCGTGAGCACGGCGGCGGCTGCGTCCGCATAGTCGGCGCGCGCGGCGGACGCGATGCGGCCGGCCCCGGCGCTGCCGAGCAGCGCGCCATGGGCGAGCGCGGTGGGCACCGACGCGGTGTAGTTCTCGGTGTACCAGCCGTTGCGCAGCAGCACGAAGGGCAGGCCCGAGTCCTTCAGCAGCGCCTCGGTCTCGCGGTGCTCGCCGGCCAGGCCGAGCACCGACGTGTCGGCGTGCAGCACGCTGGTGTAGGCGATCAGCTTCACGCCGGCTTCCTTGGCCGCGTCGATGGCCGCGCGATGCTGGGCAGCGCGCTGGCCGAGCTCGTTCGACGAGATCAGCAGCAGCTTGTCCGCGCCCGCGAAAGCGGCGCGCAGGGTGGCGGGCTGGGTGTAGTCGGCCTGGCGCACGACGACGCCGAGCGCGCCCAGGTCCTGTGCCTTTTCGGGGCTGCGCACGGCCGCGACGATCTGGCTGGCGGGCACGCTGCGCAGCAGCGACTGGATGACGAGACGGCCGAGCTGGCCGGTGGCGCCGGTGATGACGATCATGGTTTTTTCCTGGTTCCGTTGGATGAGAGCGGGCAGAATATCGCCTTAACTTACTTTTCGTAAGTACGTACCTGAAGGTTAGCTTCCATGTCCGCTTCATCCGCTTCATCCGCAGCGACGCGGTCCAACCGCACGTCACCTATGGCAGGGGCGAATGG
>CAIQMJ010001011.1 GCA_903872875.1 uncultured Variovorax sp. | reverse complement strand
CGCTCAGGCTGCCGCTGGTCGTTGCGGCGGTCGTGCCGTCGTAGGTCTTGTTCTGCGCAACGATCGCGCCGGTGATCGCCTTCTGCGCGATGCTGGCTGTGGTCGTGGCATTGCTGCTGACCAGATAGTTGCCTGCGTCGGTACCGGCCAGCGTGCCACCCACCGTCACGGTCTTGCCGGCCGCGGCGTTCTTGTCGCTGAAGCTGCCGGTCGTCGTCAGGCTCACCGTATCGCCTGAGACCGCGCCCGTCAGGCTGCCGCTGGTGGCCGCTGCTGTCGTGCCGTCGTAGGTCTTGTTCTGCGCAACGATCGCGCCGCTGATCGCCTTCTGCGCGATGTCGGCCGTCGTGGTTGCGTTGCTGCTGACGAGATAGTTGCCCGCATCGGTGCCGGCCAGCGTACCGCTCACCGTCACGGTCTTGCCAGCCGCTGCGTTCTTGTCACCGAAGCTGCCGGTGGTCGTCAGGCTGACGAGGTCGCCAGTGATCGCACCGCTCAGGCTGCCGCTGGTCGTTGCGGCGGTCGTGCCGTCGTAGACCTTGTTCTGCGCGGCGATCGTGCCGGTGATCGCCTTCTGCGCGATGTCGGCGGTCGTGGTCGCATTGCTGCCGACCGTGTAGTTGCCGGCATCGGTGCCGGCCAGGCTGCCGCTCACCGTCACGGTCTTGCCAACTGCGGCGTTCTTGTCGGCAAAGCTGCCGACAGTCGTCAGGCTGACGAGGTCGCCGGCGATCGCACCGTTGAGGCTGCCGCTGGTCGTCGCAGCGGTCGTGCCGTCATAGGTCTTGTTGCCAGCCACGATCGCACCGGTGAGCGCCTTCTGCGCAATGTCGGCCGTGGTCGTCGCGTTGCTGTTGACCAGATAGTTGCCCGCATCCGTGCCCGCCAGCGTGCCGCCGACCGTCACCGTCTTGCCGGCCGCAGCGTTCTTGTCGCTGAAGCTGCCGGTCGTGACGATGCGCACCGTGTCGCCTTCGACCACGCCCGTCAGGCTGCCGCTGGTGGTCGCGGCGGTCGTGCCGTCGTAGGTCTTGCTGACCGCCACGATGGCGCCCGTGATCGCCTTCTGCAGGATGTCGGCGGTCGCCGTGGCGTTGCTGGTCACCACATAGTTACCGGCGTCGTAGCCCGTGAGCGTACCGCCCACGGTCACGGTCTTGCCCGCCGCTGCATTCTTGTCGCTGAAGCTGCCGTTCGTCGTCAAGATCACGAAGTCGCCGGCGATCGCACCGGTCAGCCAGCCGCTGGTGGTCGCGGCAGTCGTACCGTCGTACGCCTTGTTCTGCGCGTCGATGGTGCCGGTGATCGCCTTCTGCGCGATGCTCGCCGTCGTGGTTGCGTTGTTGCTGACCGTGTAGTTGCCAGCGTCCGTGCCGGCCAGCGCGCCGCTCACTGCCACGGTCTTGCCGACCGCAGCGTGCTTGTCGCTGAAGCTGCCGGTGGCCGTCAGGCTGACGAGATCGCCGGCGAGCGTACCGCTCAGGCTGCCGCTGGTCGTTGCGGCGGTCGTGCCGTCGTAGGTCTTGTTCTGCGCAACGATCGCGCCGGTGATCGCCTTCTGCGCGATGCTGGCTGTGGTCGTGGCATTGCTGCTGACCAGATAGTTGCCTGCGTCGG
>CAIQMJ010001010.1 GCA_903872875.1 uncultured Variovorax sp. | reverse complement strand
GCAGCCCCCCAACGTGCCGTCGCTGCGCGCGTCCGCGGCCGAGGCGGTGAACCAGTTCGACACGGCGGCGCGCCGCGCGGGCGTGCCGAACGAGTCGGTGCTGGCCGCGCGCTACGTGCTGTGCACCGCAGTCGACGAAGCCGTCGCCAACACGCCCTGGGGCGTGCAGGCCGGCTGGAACAAGCAGAGCCTGCTGGTGCAGTTCCACAACGAGACCTGGGGCGGCGAGAAGGTGTTCCAGCTCCTCGCCAGGCTCGCGCAGGACGTGCCCACGCACCGGCCGCTGTTGGAGCTCATCTACTGCGTGCTCGCGCTCGGCTTCGAAGGCCGCTACCGGGTGGTCGAGAACGGCCGCGCGCAGCTCGACAGCGTGCGCCAGCGGCTGGCCGGACTGATCGAGAAGGACCGGCCGCCGGTCGAGGCGGAGCTCTCGCCGCACTGGCGCGGCCAGGGCGCGGGCACGGTGCGGCTGCGCGAATCGCTGCCGCTGTGGGTCTTCGCGGCCGGCTTCGCGCTGCTGCTGGCGCTGGCCTGGTTCGGGCTGCGCATGGCGCTCAACTACCGCTCCGACAGCACCTACGCCGCGGTCTCCAGCCTGCGCGTGCCCAACGTGCAGATCGCGCCGCCGGCCGCGCCCGCCAAGTCGCCGCGGCTCGCTCGCTTCCTGGAACCCGAGATCAAGCAGGGCCTGGTCACCGTCACCGACGAGGCCGACCGCAGCACGGTGCGGCTGCGCGGCGATTCCTTCTTCGGCTCCGGCAGCGCCGACCCGATGTCGCAGTCGCTGCCGGTGCTGCACCGCATCGGCCAGGCGCTGGCCGAGGTCAAGGGCGACGTGCTGATCACCGGCCATTCCGACAACCAGCCGATCCGCTCGATGCGCTATCCGTCGAACTGGCACCTGTCGGCCGCGCGCGCCGATGCGGTGAAGGGCGCGCTGTCGACGCTGGTCGATCCGTCGCGCCCGCGCTCGGACGGCAAGGCCGACGCCGAGCCGGTCGCGCCCAACGACACGCCGGCCAACCGCGCGCGCAACCGGCGCGTCGACATCGTGCTGCTGTCCGAACCGGAGCGCGTGGCCGCCGCGCCGGCGGCCGCGGTACCCGCGGAGGTGAAGCGATGAAGAAGCTGTTCGGATGGCTGTTCCATCCCCTGTTGCTGACGGCGCTGGCGCTGCTGGTCGTCGGCGTGCTGGTCTGGTGGATCGGCCCGCTGATCAAGGTCGGCGCGCTGGTGCCGCTGGAAGGCGAGCTATCGCGCGCGGTGCTGATCGGCGTCATCGTGCTGCTGGTGCTGCTGCGCGCGCTGTGGCGCCGCTGGCGCGCCCGCGCCGCCAGCCGGCACCTGACCGACGGCCTGCTGAAGGCGCCCGCACCGAAGGGCGGGCCGGCCGACGACGCGGCCTCGGGCGAGCAGAAGATCCTGCACACCCGCTTCACCGAAGCCGTCGCCACGCTGAAGAAGATGCGCCTGCATGCCGCCGGCCGCAAGCCGGGCTGGCGCGACTGGATGTCGCTCTCGGGCGGCAGCTATTTGTACGACCTGCCGTGGTACGTGTTCATCGGCGCGCCCGGCGCGGGCAAGACCACCGCGCTGGTCAACTCCGGCCTGTCTTTCCCGCTGGCCGACAAGTTCGGCGCGGGCGCGATCCGCGGCGTCGGCGGCACGCGCAACTGCGACTGGTGGTTCACCGACGAGGCGGTGCTGATCGACACCGCCGGCCGCTATACCACGCAGGACAGCCACCAGGCCGAGGACAAAAGTGCATGGGACGGCTTTCTCGGCCTGCTCAAGAAGGCACGGCCGCGGCGTCCGCTGAACGGCGTGTTCCTGACCGTCAGCGTGGCCGACCTGCTGAGCCAGAACGCCGAGCAGCGCAGCACGCTGGCCGCGTCGATCCGCGCCCGGCTGCTGGAGCTGGACACCCGGCTCACCACGCGGCTGCCGGTCTATGTGCTGGTCACCAAGACCGACCTGCTGAACGGCTTCACCGACACCTTTGCCGAGCTCGGCAAGGAGCAGCGCGCGCAGGTCTTCGGCTTCACGCTGCCGGTGGAAGACGGCGCGCAGCTCGACGAGAAGGGGTTGGCCGCCGCCTTCGAACGCGAGTTCGCGTTGCTGCACGCGCGCATCGACGACGGGCTGGTCGCGCGCATGCAGCGCGAGACCGACCCCGGCCGGCGCGCCGCGATCTTCGCGTTCCCGGCGCAGTTCGGCGCGGTCGGGCCGCTGCTGTCGGAACTGCTCGACATGGTCTTCACCGGCTCGCGCTTCACGCAGCCGCCCTGGGTGCGCGGCGTGTACTTCACCAGTGGCACGCAGGAGGGCAGCCCGATCGACCGCGTGATGGGGAGCCTGGCGCGCAGCTTCGGCCTGGAACGCGCGATGCCCGCGCCGCAGAAGGCCAGCGGCCGCAGCTACTTCCTCACCACGCTGCTGAAGGACGTGGTGTTTCCCGAGCAGCGGCTGGCCGGCGCCGACGTGGCACTGGAGCGGCGCCGCCACACGCTGCGCGTGGCCGGCATCGCGGCGATGGCGCTGCTCACGGTCGGGCTGCTGGGCGCCTGGGGCTTCAGCACGCTGCAGAACATGAACTACCTGAAGGCCGTCGAGGCGCGCGTCGAGCCGGCGCGCCAGCAACTGGCGGCGCTGCCGGCGCGGGTGCAGAACCTGGTCGAGGTCGCGCCGGTGCTGCAGAGCCTGCGCGGCATCTGGCGGACGCCCGAGAACCGCCAGGGCGACGCGCCGCTGGCCATGACGCTCGGCCTCTACCAGGGCGACAAGCTCGACGCCGCCGCGATGCTCGCGCACCAGCGCGCGTTGAACGATGCCTTTCTGCCGCAGCTCGCCAAGCGCCTGGAAGACCAG
>CAIQMJ010001009.1 GCA_903872875.1 uncultured Variovorax sp. | reverse complement strand
GGCCACCCGCTCGCGGCGCTCCAGCGGCGTACCGATCGCCATCAGGTCGAGCGGCTCGCGCACCAGTTCAGCGACGCGCAGCCGCGGATTGAGCGACGAGAACGGATCCTGGAAGATCATCTGGTAGTCACGCCGATGCGCACGTCGGGCTGCGGCGGGGAGCGTGTCGCGCGCGACGCCGTCGAAGCGCACGGTGCCGGCCGTCGTGTCGACCAGGCCCATCACGGCCTGCGCGGTGGTGGTCTTGCCGGAACCGCTCTCGCCGACGATGCCGAAGGTCCGGCCGCGCACGATGCGAAAGCTGACGCCGTCGACCGCGCGCACGGTGTCGCCGCGCGCAAAGGCGTGGCGGCGCGGCAGCGGGAAATGCACGGCGAGGTCGTCGACCTCGAGCAGCGTGTCGGATGTGTCCGATGCGATGGCGCTCATTTCAGTGTTCCTTCTTGCTGGCGCCAGCAGGCGCTGCGGTGGTACGCGACCAGGCTGCGCAGCGGCGGCACGCCACGGCGGCAGTCGGCCACCGCATGCGCACAGCGCGGCGCGAATGCGCAGCCAGGCGGCAGACTGGATGTGGACGGCACGACGCCTGGAATTTCCGGCAATGGCACTCGGAGACCCGGCGTCGGCGCATGCTGGCGCGGCATGCACGACACCAGTGCGCGGGTGTACGGATGCGCGTGCGCCGACATCACTTCGGCGAGGGTGCCGTCCTCGACCTTGCGCCCGGCATACATCACGTTGACGCGATCGGCCACGTCGGCCACCACGCCCATGTCGTGCGTGATCAGGATCATCGCCGTGCCCAGCCGCCGCTGCAGGTCCTTCAGCAGGTCGTGCACCTGCGCCTGCACGGTGACGTCGAGCGCGGTGGTGGGCTCGTCCGCGATCAGCAGCTGCGGCTCGGCGGCCAGCGCGATGGCGATCATCGCGCGCTGCCGCATCCCGCCCGAGAGCTGGTGCGGATAGGCGTCGAGCCGGCGCCGCGGGTCGGCGATGCCGACCGAATGCAACAAGGCCTCGGCCCGTTCGCGCTCCTCCGCGCGCGGCACGACCGTATGCTGGCGCAGCGACTCGGTGATCTGCAGGCCGATGGTCAGCAGCGGGTTCAGCGCCGTCATCGGCTCCTGGAAGATCATCGCCATGCGCCGGCCGCGCAGCCTGCGCATGCGTGCCGCATCGGCGCCGAGGATCGACTCGCCGCCAAGGCGGATGCTGTCGGCCGTGATGCGCGCGCTGCGCGGTGCCAGGCCAAGGAGCGCCAGGCCCGTCATGCTCTTGCCGCTGCCGGATTCGCCGACCAGGCACAGCGTCTCGCCGGCCGCGACCTGCAGGTCGATGTCATAGAGGATCTGCTTGGGACCGGCTGGCGTGTCGAGCACCAGGTTGAGGCCCGCCACCGAGAACAGGGGTTCTGTCATGGTCAACGCTCGCGCAGTCGGGGGTTGAGGGCCTCGTTCAGGCCGTCGCCGACGAGGCTGATGGCGAGCACGGCAATGAAGATGGCGATGCCCGGCATCGTGGTGGCCCACCAGGCGTCGAGCATGTACGGCCGATTGCCGCCGATCATCAGGCCCCAGCTCATCACGTTCTGGTTGGACAGCCCGAGGAAGCTCAGGCCGCTCTCGAACAGGATGGCCGCGCCGATGGTCAACGTGGCGGAGATCACCAGCGGCGGCAGCGCCGCGGGCAGGATCACGCGCCAGATCAGATAGCCGTCGGTCGCGCCCATGGTGCGCGCGGCGGCCACGTAGTCGAGGTGGCGGATGCGCAGGAACTCGCCGCGCGTGAGCCGCGCCGCGCTGGTCCAACTGGCCGCACCGATGGCGGCGGCCTGGACCAGCAGCGTCGGCTTCAGCAGGATGATCAGCACCATCGCCAGCAACACCGGCGGCATCACCTGGAAGAACTCGGTCAGGCGCATGAGCATGCGGTCGGTGCGGCCACCGTAGTAGCCGGACAGCGCGCCGACCACGACGCCCAGTCCCATCGCGACCAGCGTGGCCAGCACGCCGACCAGCAGCGTGGCGCGCGCGCCGTGGATCAGGCCGGCGAGCAGGTCACGGCCCAGGTAGTCGGTGCCGAGCAGCGGCGCGCCCTCCTCGCCTGGGGCCATCAGCGGCGCAGCGACGGTGTCGAAGGGTTCGACCGCATACAGCCACGGGCCTGCGATGGCGGCCGCGACGATGGCGACGCACAGCACGAGGCCGACCACGGCCGGGACGTTGCGGCAGAACGCACGCGCCGCTTCCCGGAAGCGACCGACGCTCGCTGCCTGCGGCGTGCCCGGCAGCTGCGTGGCCGCCGTCATGCCCGATGTCGATGCGGCATGGGTCAACGCATTGCTCATCGCGCACCTCTGCTGGCGATGCGAGGATCTATGACGCGGTACAGCACGTCGATCGCCGTGTTGGCGAGCACCACGATGACGGCGGAGAACAGCAGGATGCCCATCAGCACCGGCGTGTCGCGCCGCAGGATGGCCTCGAAAGCGAGCGTGCCGAGACCGGGCCAGTTGAAAACCGCCTCGACCAGCACGGCGCCGGCGAACAGCTGGCCGACCTGCAGGCCCAGCACGGTCAGCACCGGGAGGATGGCGTTGCGCAAGGCGTGGCGTAACACGATCAGCCCCTCGGGCAGGCCTTTCGAACGCGCGGTGCGCACGAAGTCGGCGTTCAGCACGTCGAGCATGGTCGCGCGCGACAGCCGGCTGTATTGCGCCAGATAGAAGAGCGACAGAGAGACGGCCGGCAGCACCAGGTGGTGCAACACGTCGAGTGCGAGCGCCACCGGATGCTGCGTGCCACGCGTGATGTCGCGCATGCCGTTGACCGGAAACACCGGCCAGTGCGAGGCGAACAGTTGCACCAGCACGATGCCGGTCCAGAACACAGGCGCCGCGAAGCCGACGACCGACAGCACGGTGATTCCGGCATTGGCAAGGCCGCGCGGGCGGCAGGCGGCCGTCACGCCGAGGGTCGTGCCGATCAGTACCGCCGCGGCGATGGCAGTGCCGACCAGCAACAGCGTGGCCGGCACGCGCTCGAGCACCAGTTGGGCAACCGGTGCATTGAAGAAATAGGACTGGCCGAGGTCGCCATGGGCGATGCGCCAGAGGTGCAGCGCCAGCTGCTGCGGCAGCGGCTGGTCGAAGCCATAGAGGCTGCGCACCTGTGCCAGGGTTGCGGCATCCGCCGATTCGCCGGCGATCACCAGCGCCGGGTCGCCGGGCGTAAGGTGCATCAGCAGAAAGCTGAACACCAGCACGGCGACGATCAGTCCCAGCGCATTGGCGAGCCGGTTGCCCAGGAATGCGATGGCATTCATTGCATCAGGCCTGTGTCAGTTTGCGCTGCCGGACGCCCAGCGGGTGTCGTTGAACGGCGCCGCCGTACCCCAGAACCCGGCCGGCAGATCGGTCAGGCCCTTGCGCATCACGGTCTGGTACTTGAGCACGGTCAGCGGAAGGATCGGCAGCTCGTCCATCGCGATCTTCTGGAACTGCGCATAGATGCGCTCGCGCTTGACCGGGTCGATCTCGACCGAGCCCGCGTCCAGCAGGTCGTCCACCACCGGATTGCGGTAGTTCGCGTTGTTGGCATAGGGCAGCGGCTGGATGTTGGTCGACGAGTACTGCGGCGTGACACCGAAGGCAGGGTCGCCGAAATTGAACAGCGAGACCATCGACATGTCGTAGTCGCCGCTGGCCATCGCCTTGAGCCAACCAAGGAAGTCGGTGGCGCGCACATCGACGTCGATGCCCACCTTGCGCAGTTGGGAGCGGATGTATTCGGCGCCGTTCTTGTGATAGTCCACATTGCCCGGTGGATAGTGCATGGTGAGCTTCATGCGCACGCCGGCGCCATCGGG
>CAIQMJ010001008.1 GCA_903872875.1 uncultured Variovorax sp. | reverse complement strand
CGCGGGTTCCGAAGCTTTTTTTGCCATCCGAAACCATTGACGCGGCCCCTGCGTACCCAGTTCACCTTCCCGGATCACCGCTTGAACGACGCTCTCTCCCGCGCCTTCGCCGCCGCCTCGCCCCGGCTCTCGCCTCCACCGACGCCCCTGCGCAGCTGGCTCATCCACGGCGGCGTGCTGCTGCTCTGGATCGGGCTCTTCGCGATGGCCTTCCGCCACGGCGGACGCATGGAGGTCTCGGGCGGCAACGTCTGGTCGTGGTCGGTCGGCGTGGCCTACGTGCTGTACGACACCGTGCTGCTGCTGTTCGTCGGCTGGCAGACGCTCGCGATCCTGCAGCCGCCCACGGCGCTCGCCACCGCCGCGAGCGGCGCCGCACCGCGCCGATCGCTGGGCGTGATCGTCGCGTCGCATAACGAGGCTGCCGTGCTGCCGGTCACGCTGGCCGCACTGCTCGGACAGAGCGACCTGCCCGACCGAATCGTGATCGCCGACGACGGCTCGACCGACGGCACGGCAGAGCTGCTGGTCGCGCGCTACGGCCTGATCGCGCCCGAGCCCGGCCAGCTGAGCGCACCCAGCACGCTGCATCCGTCGCTGTGCTGGCTGCGGCTGCCGCACGGCGGCAAGGCGGTGGCGCTGAACGCGGCCGTGCTGTGCATCGACACCGACACGGTGCTCACGGTCGACGGCGACACGCTGCTCGATGCCGGCGCCATTGCCGCGGTGCGCCGCGCGTTCTCGGCCGACCCCGACCTAGTGGCGGCCACCGGTGTCATCACGCCGGTCTGCAGCCGCACCCTGGCCGGCCGCTGCTTCCAGTGGTTCCAGACCTATGAATACATCCGCAACTTCCTGTCGCGCTATGCCTGGGCGCGGGTCGACGGACTGCTGCTGATCTCCGGCGCCTTCGCCGCGTTCCGGCTCGACGCGGTGCGCGCGGTCGGCGGCTTCGACACCGACTGCCTGGTGGAGGACTACGAGCTGATCCACCGTCTCTACCGCCACGCCGAGGCTCACGGCCTGCCGTGGCGTGTGCGCGTGCTGGGCGATGCGCAAGCGCATACCGACGCGCCGAGCGGCCTGATGCCCTTCCTGCGCCAGCGCCGACGCTGGTTCGGCGGCTTCCTGCAGACGCAGTACTGGTACCGCGCGATGGTCGGCGACCGGCGCTATCGCTGGCTCGGCACGCTGATGCTGCCGGTCAAGGCGATCGACACGCTGCAGCCGCTCTACGGCCTGGCGGCCTTCTTCCTGCTGCTGACCTACCTGGTGCGCGGCGACCTGGGCGTGCTGGCGCCGGTGGCCGGCGTGATCGGCGCGAAGATCGTGCTCGACCTCGCGTTCCATCTCTGGTCGGTGCACCTGTACCGCCGCTGGATCGGCCGCCAGAGCGAGACCAGCATGGGCCTCGCCTTCCTTGCCGCGATCGTCGAACCCTTCACCTTCCAGATCCTGCGGCACAGCGGCGCCGCCTGGGGCTGGTGGACCTTCCTGACCGGCCACGGCAGCTGGGGACGGCAGGTGCGGGTCGGGCTGCTGTCGAAGGACGGCACCGGCGACGCGGGCAAACCATAGGGTGCACACGGCCGGCGGCGGCATGGGGCGCACTACGATCGTGCGATGCTCAATCGCCGTCAACTCGCCCTGCTCGCCCTCGCCCAACCGCTCGCCCATCCGCTGGCTGCGCGGAGCCAGGACAACGGCCCGGCCGCCTCTCTTGAAACGGCCCTGGAACTGGCGCTCGAACAGGTCGACAGCGCCGATGCCATCGCCTGGGTCGACGCCCGCACCCAGGAGGCGCGCCAGCTGATCGAAGGCCTGCCCGACTACGGGCTCCGCTACCGCGACACGCTCGCCAGCCTGTCGGCCCGCAACACCAACATCCAGTTCGTGCGGCCGCACCGCGACCGGCTCTACAACTACTACAACAACGCCGACCAGCCGCACGGCGTGTGGCGGCGCACCACGCTGGAGGAATACCGCAAGGAGCGACCCGGCTGGCAGGTGCTGATCGACTTCGACAAGCTCGCCGGCCAGGAGATGCGACCGCTCGCGTTCAACGGCTATCAGCTGAGCCCGGACGGCCAGCGCGCGCTCATCCGGCTGTCCGCTGGCGGCGAAGACCGCGTCGAGCTGCGCGAGTTCGACCTGGCTTCGCGCCAGTTCGTGGCCGGCGGCTTCAACGCGCCGCTCGCCAAGATGAGCGCCGACTGGTTCGGCAACGACGAACTGCTGATCGCCACCGACTTCGGCGACGGCAGCCTCACGCGCAGCGGCTACGCGATGACGGTCCGCCGCTGGCGCCGCGGCACTGCGCTGGCCGACGCGCCCGAGGTGCTGCGCGGAGAGCCCGGCGACCTCGGCGTGACCATCGACGCGCTTGCCGTGGACGGCAGCCCGCCTGTCGCGCTGATCGGGCGCCGCGTCGGGTTCTTCCAGAACCAGCGCTGGCTGCTGCGCGGCGACACACCCACGCCAATGCTGGCGCCGCTGACGCTGCCGGACGGCGCGG
This sequence comes from uncultured Variovorax sp., assembly GCA_903872875.1. GTDB lineage: Bacteria > Pseudomonadota > Gammaproteobacteria > Burkholderiales > Burkholderiaceae_C > Variovorax. The sequence goes on along the minus strand of CAIQMJ010001008.1, from coordinate 4,534 downwards.
AAAGCTGGCTGGCGCGCGACTGGCTCGTGGTCTCGCTGCGCCGACCCTTCGACGACGGCAGCACGCGCCACAGCGCCGGCAGCGTCATCGCCACGCCGCTGGCCATGGCCGGGCAGCCGGGCGCGCGCTTCCATTCGCTGCTGGCGGCAGGTCCGCGCCAGCGGTCGATCCGCACGGAGCGCGTGCGCGACGGCTTCGCCATCGCCTGGGCCGACAACCTGCAGCCGCGCCTTGCGTTCCAGCGCTGGGACGGCGAGCGCTTCACGCAGAGCGAGGTCGCGCTGCCGGACGCCGGCCTGGTGTCGATCCGCGCCGACGATGCCGCAGCGAACAACCAGGTCTGGCTGACCACGCAGGCGCCGCTGGTGCCGCAGACCTTCGGCCTGCTCGACGTGGCGCAACCGCAGCCGCTGGCCTGGGCGCCGATCAAGCAGCAGCTCCCGGCCTTCGACGCCACCGGGCTGTCGGTGCAGCGTTTCGAGGCGCGTTCCGCCGACGGCACCGCCATTCCGTACACCGTGATCGCGCCGGCGGCGATGCCGCTGGACGGCAGCACCCCGACGCTGCTCTACGGCTACGGCGGCTTCGGCATTCCGCTGGACCTGAGCTACCAGCGGCTGCCGGGCATCGACTGGCTGCGCTACGGCGGCGCCTACGTGCTGGCCCACATCCGAGGCGGCGGCGAGTTCGGCACCGAATGGCACGAGGCGGCCAAGGGCCGGCAACGCCAGAAGTCCTTCGATGACTTCATCGCGGTCGCCGAAGACATCGCCGCCCGGCGCATCGCGCGGGCCTCGAAGCTCGGCATCTACGGCGCTAGCAATGGCGGCGCGCTGGTGTCGGCCGTGATGGTGCAGCGGCCCGAACTGTTCGGCGCGGTGGTGTCGCGCGTGCCGCTCGCCGACATGCTCGAATTCACGCGCTTCACGGCCGGCCCGTCCTGGATCGGCGAGTACGGCGACCCGGCCGTCGCCGCCGACCGCGCGGTGCTCGAGAAGTGGTCGCCGCTGCAGAACCTGCGTGATCGGCGCACGGGCGTCACCTATCCGCCGGTGCTGTTCATCGGCAACCGCAACGACGACCGGGTGCATCCGTCGCATGCCCGCAAGATGGTCGCGCGGCTGCGCGCGCTGGGGCATCCGCAGGCCTGGCTGTATGAAGAACGCAGCGGCGGCCACCTCGGACGCGCCACGCCGCAATTGCTGGCTGGGCGCGAGGCGATGCTGCACACCTTTCTGATGGGCATGCTTCGGCGCGAGGGTACGGCGGCGCCGGCCCCGGGCTGAAAGAGGCTGGAAGAATAGGGGTCTCAAGCCAACCGAGGACCTCCTGTGCGCGAACCCCAAACCGGTGAATTCGAAGGCGGCACCGCCTTCGCCGATGGCGATTTCGTTCCCTTGTCCGAAGCGAAGATCTCGCTGTTCGACTGGGGCTTCACCCGTTCCGACGCCACCTACGACGTCGCCAGCGTCTGGAACGGCAGCTTCTTCCGGCTCGACGACCATCTCGACCGCTTCTTCGCGAGCATGGACAAGCTGCGCTTCCGCATCCCGTACACGCGGGCGCAGGTGCGCGACATCCTGCACGCCTGCGTGCGCGGTGCCGACCTGAAGCAGGCCTACGTCGCCATGGTCGTCACCCGCGGTGTGCCACCGCGCGGCGCGCGCGATCCGCGGCTGGCCGAGAACCGCTTCTATGCCTATGCGCTTCCCTACGTCTGGATCGCATCGCGTGACAAGCAGCTCAGCGGCATCGACCTGCACGTGAGCCGGCGCCAGCGCATCTCGCCGGCCTCGGTCGACCCGACCATCAAGAACTACCACTGGCTGGATCTGGTGCAGTCGCTGTTCGACGCCTACGACCAGGGCCGCGACACCAGTTGCGTGGTCGACGCCGACGGCTGCCTGACCGAAGGACCGGGCTTCAACGTGTTCGTGGTGCGCGACGGCACCGTGCGCACGGCCCACCGCGGCGTGCTCGAAGGCATCTCGCGCCGCACGGTGATCGAGCTGTGCGCGCGCCTGGGCATCCCGTTGCGCGAGCAGCCCATCCCGGTGGACGACCTGCGCGATGCCGACGAAATCTTCCTGAGTTCGACCGGCGGCGGCGTGTTGCCGATCGCGCGCATCGACGGCCAGCCGCTGCGGCTCGCCTTTCCCGGGCCGGTCACCACGCGGCTGTACGACGCCTATTGGGCGATGCACGACGAGGCCGCGTACAGCGACCCCGTGCGCTACTGAACCTGAATCGTGGCTCGAGCGCGAGCGGTTCGACCGTTCGCGTTCAGCTTCGCTGCCCGGCCGCTTCGCCGAAGCGGAAGCTCGACACCGACAGGCCGCCCATGAAGTCGGCCTCGTGGTAGACGCGCACGCCGGCCTCTTGCTCGGCCGCGCCGACCGCGACCATCAGCGGAATCAGGTGCTCCTCGCGCGGATGGGCGATGCGCGCGGCCGGCGCCTGCGCCCAGGCCTCGAGCTGCTCGTTGCGTGCGGCGGCCGTGTCGTTCACGACGGCCTGGCCGAGCCAGTCGTCGAAGGCTTTCGACACGTCACGCGCCTGAGGGCCGAAATTGCGCAGGTTGTGATAGCTCAGGCCGCTGCCGACGATCAACACGTCTTCATGGCGCAGCGGCGCGAGCGCGCGGCCCAGCGCCAGATGCTCGGCCGGATCGAGGCCGCGGCGCAGCGACAGCTGCAGCACCGGCACGTCGGCCTTCGGGTAGATCGCGGCCATCGGCGAGAAGGTACCGTGGTCGAAGCCGCGTTCGGCATCGACCTGCACCGGCAGCCCGGCCGCCGCGATCAGGTCGCGCACGCGCAGCGCGACGTCGGGTGCGCCGGGCGCGTCGTAGTGCACCTGGTAGGTGTGGGCCGGAAAGCCGCCGTAGTCGTAGATCATCGGTGGGCGCGGATTCGCCATCACGGTGAAGGCCGAGGACTCCCAGTGCGCCGACACCATCAGGATGGCGCGAGGCGTGCGGCCGATCTGGCGCGGCATGTCGGCCAGAGCGGCTTCCAGGCGCGCGTAGGTGTTGCCCATTTCGCGCTTCATCCACGGCCATGGGCCGCCGCCGTGCGAGATGAAATAGGTCGGCAGGGCCGGAAGGCCGGACGGGTTCGGATGGATCGTGGTCATGGAATGTTCCTTTGCGGGCACGCACTGCGCACCTTTTGATCGAGTCTAGAGATTTCGCTTCCGGAAATCGACAGGCTAGGATTCAACGATTCATTTCTCCACAGGAAACCTCGATGGACCGCATGACCGGCTTGCGCGTGTTCCGCGACGTCGTCGAATCGGGCAGCTTCGTGAAGGCGGCCGAGCGGCTGGGCATCTCGGCGCCGATGGCGAGCAAGCACGTCGCGCAACTCGAGAAGTCGCTCGGCGCGCGGCTGCTGAACCGGTCGAGCCGCCACCTGAGCCTGACCGAGGCCGGTACCGCCTGGTACGCGCAGAGCAAGCAGGCGCTCGACCTGCTGGACGCGGCCGAGGCCGCCATCGGCCAGAAGAACGAGGTGCCGCGTGGCGAACTCAAGCTCAGCGCGCCGGTGTGGTGCGCCACGCCGCGCTTCGCGCGCGTGCTGGCCGGCTACCGCGAGCGCTGTCCGGAGGTGCTGGTCGACATCCATCTGGAGAACCGGAAGGTCGACCTCACCGCCGACGGCTACGACCTCGCATTGCGCGCCACCCAGGAGCCCTCGCCCGCACTGATCGCACGGCCGCTGTGCCGGCTGCAGTTCCATCTGGTGGCGGAGACCGGCTACCTCGCGCGGATGGGCATGCCGGCCACGCCGGCCGACCTGGCGCGGCTCGGCGCCGTAGTGCCGAGCTACGTCAACATCGAGGGGATCACGCTGAAGGGGCGGGACGGCCGCACCGCGCCGTTGCGGCTGCGGCCGGTGCTGCGCTCGGACGACACCACGCTCACGCTGCATGCGGTGCGCGCCGGCATGGGGCTCGCTTACCTGCCCGAATGGCTGGTCGACGACGACCTGGCGCAGGGCCGGCTGCAGCGGCTGGTGCCGGAGTTCGCTGCGCCCGCAGTCACACTGTTTGCGGTGTACACCAGCCGACAGTACATGGCGCCGAAACTGCGCAGCTTTATCGACTACTTCAGTATTCATCTCGCTGGCAGTGACACGTTGCACGGGCACGACCTACACTCGCCGCCAAACCAGGAGGCCTCATGAGCACAAGCAATCCGCCCGCAGCCCTGCAACTGCGCTCGCTCGTCAAGCCCGACGGCGAACTCGAAGTGACGCTCGCACGCGTCCCGGTCGCCGAACCCGCGGCCCACGAAGTGGTCGTCCGCATCGAAGCCTCGCCGCTGAACCCGTCCGATCTCGGCCTGCTGTTCGGCCCCGCCGACATGCGCGCAGCGAGCTTCGGCGGAACGCCCGAGCAGCCCGTCGTCACCGCACGCGTGCCCGAAGCCGCGATGAAGGCGATGGCAGCGCGCATCGGCCAGTCGCTGCCGGTCGGCAACGAAGGCGCCGGCGTGGTCGTGAAGGCCGGCAGTTCGCCCGAGGCGCAGGCG
>CAIQMJ010001007.1 GCA_903872875.1 uncultured Variovorax sp. | reverse complement strand
TTTGACAAGGCCAAAGAAGATCACGCTGGCGAACATCGCCGATCAGGCCGAGCGCGCCATTGCGATGATGGGTGAGATCCGGGTGGCGATGCTGGCGCCGTCAGCGCGCAAGTCGCCACCCATCTTCAACCTGAGCCAGCTCGCGGCGATGTGCTCCGCGGAGAAGGGGTCGATCAGCCACCGCATCGCCAAGGGCGATCTGCCGACGGGTCAGCTGAATTCCGCCGGAAGCCGCCGGGAGTTCACTTTGAAGGAGTCCCGGGAATGGGTCAAGGAGTACCGCAGGGACGCACTTCGGCCCGCCGGCGCCGAGGCCGTCACGATCAGCATCGGCAACTTCAAGGGGGGTGTGTCCAAGACCACCACAGCCGTCACCCTCGCGCAGGGCCTTTCACTGCTGGGCCATCGGGTCCTGGTGATCGACACCGATCCGCAGGGGTCGCTCACGACGCTGTTCGGCATCCTGCCCGACACCGAGGTCAACGAAGAAGAGACCATCCTGCCGCTGGCGATGGGATCGGAGACCTCCATCCGTTATGCGATTCGATCGACCTACTGGGACGGGATCGACCTGGTCGCTGCGGCGCCCTTGCTGTTCGGTGCCGAATTCGCCCTCCCCGCTCGTCAGTCACAGGAGCCTGGCTTCGAGTTCTGGCGCGTTCTGGACCTCGGCATCGATGACGTGCGCTCGGAGTACGACGTGATCGTGATCGATACACCACCGTCGCTGTCTTACGTGACCATCAATGCGTTCATGGCGTCGAACGGCATCGTGATGCCCCTGCCCCCGAGTGCGCTCGACTTTGCGTCGGCCGCGCAGTTCTGGAGCATGTTCTCCGAACTCACGAACACGCTGCTCACCGAGCGCGGGCTGACCAAGGAGTTCGATTTCATCAACGTGCTGTTGTCGCGTGTCGACTCCTCCGACGCGGCCAGCGGTGTGGTGCGTCAGTGGATCGGCTCCACCTATGCGGAGAAGGTGCTTCCGATCGAGATTCCCAAGACCGCAGTGACCGCGACCGCGAGCGCTGAATTTGGCACCGTCTACGACGTGTCTCGCTACGATGGGAATGCGCGCACATTCAAGCGCGCGCGCGATGCCTATGACCAGTTCGTGGCGCTGGTCGAGGGGTCGATCCGAGCGGTATGGGATCGGCAGATCGAAGAACAGGCGGCACGCAGCAACGGCAAGAAAGGAACTCGTTGATGGCTAGGAATTTGTTGGCGAAGGCAGGGCGCGTCCAGATACCGCCTGCGAAGACCGAATCCGCTCCGTTCGTGCCGCCGCCCGGCGGGAGCGTGGCAGCCAAACCGAAGACGGCGCCCGGCACGCTCATGGGGTTCATGGCCAATCAGTCGGAGGCGATGAAGGAAAACGAACTGCTGCGTCAGCAGGCATCTCGTTTCGAAGGCGCAGCGCCGACGCGCCTGCTGGATCCGAAAACGGTGATTGCCTCTCGCTGGGCCAATCGCGACAGCGCTTCCTTTGATTCGCCGGAGTTCGGTGTACTCAAGGATGAGATCGCACGGGCAGGCGGCAATGTGCAGGCAATCAAGGTGCGTCCTATCAAGGAGGGGGTTGGACCGTCCACCCCCCCCGACGGCGCCGCGTTCGAAATCGTGTTTGGACACCGTCGCCATCGGGCCTGTCTCGAGTTGGGTCTTCCGGTGCTCGCCATGATCGAGGCCGCCACCGATCAGGAGCTCTTCGTGCAAATGGAAAGAGAGAACCGAAATCGCGCGGATCTTTCGGCTTGGGAGCAGGGCGCGATGTACTTGCGGGCGATCGATCGGGGGCTGTACGCCTCGAACCGGCAGCTCGCCGGCGCCATCGGTCGAGATGTCGGCGACGTCGGCAAAGCCATCTCGCTCGCACGGCTTCCGCAAGCCGTGATCGAAGCATTTCGTTCTCCGCTGGAATTGCAGTTCCGCTGGGCCAAGCCCCTCAATGATCTCCAGCAACGTGACCCTGAAGGCCTTCTCAGGCGAGCGAAGAGCGTTCAAGGGAAGGGCCTGAGCGGCAAGGAAGTTCTGGCCATTCTCAGCGGCACCGACGAGCAGGGGGTTGGACCGTCCAACCCCC
>CAIQMJ010001006.1 GCA_903872875.1 uncultured Variovorax sp. | reverse complement strand
CTTGACGCCGTCGATCGAGATGATGGTGATGTCCTTGGCCGGCTTGAGTCCGGCCTCTTCGATGGCCTGGATCGCACCGATCGCCATGTCGTCGTTGTGCGCGAACAGCACGTTGATCTTCTTGCCCTCGGCCTTCAGGAAGGCTTCCATCACCTCCTTGCCCTTGGCGCGTGTGAAGTCGCCGGTCTGCGATCGGATGATCTTGAATCTGGGATCGGCCTTGATGATTTCCTCGAAGCCCTTCTTGCGGTCGATGGCAGGGGCCGAACCCACCGTGCCCTGCAGCTCGACGATGTTCACGTCGCCCTTCTGGTCCTTCATCTTGTCGGCCAGCCAGCGGCCCGCCTTGCGGCCCTCTTCGACGAAGTCCGAGCCCATGAAGGTCACGTAGAGCGTGTCGTCCTTGGTGTTGACGGCGCGGTCGGTCAGCACGACCGGGATCTTGGCGGCCTTGGCCTCGCGCAGCACGGTCTCCCAGCCCGACTCGACCACCGGCGAGAACGCGATCACGTCGACCTTCTGCGCGATGTACGAGCGGATGGCCTTGATCTGGTTCTCCTGCTTCTGCTGCGCGTCGGAGAACTTGAGTTCGATTCCGGCATCCTTCGCGGCCGACTTGATCGACTCGGTGTTGGCGGTGCGCCATTCGCTCTCGGCGCCGACCTGGGCGAAGCCGAGGACGAGTTTCTTCTGCGCCAGCACGCGGGCCGGCAGCAAGCCGGCGAGGGCGGCGATGGCGAAGGCGCTGGTGAGGGCGCGTCGTTGAACGGTCATGGGAGTCTCCTGTTGTTGTCGATGGGAAGCGTTGTCCGGGTGCCTGTGAGGGCCGCTGTTCTGGATTTCTAACCGGAAGCCAGTCTAGAAATGAATTTGGTATCAATCAAATCATTTTTTAGAGAAAATAGATATCGATAGCCGAATTCTGGAAAACCCCATGAGCAACCCATGAGTACCTCGACCCACTGGTTTCTTCGCGCCCGGCTCAAGACCCGGCAACTGCTGCTGCTGGTCACCCTTGCCGAGGAAGGCAACATCCACCGGGCCGCGCAGGTGCTCGCCATGACGCAGCCGGCCGCCTCCAAGCTGCTCAAGGATCTGGAGGACGTGCTGGAGGTGCCGCTGTTCGAACGGCTGCCGCGCGGCATGCGCCCGACCTGGTATGGCGAGACCATGATCCGGCACGCGCGCGTCGCGCTGGGCAGCCTGAACCAGGCGCACGACGAACTGCAGGCGCTGAAGGCAGGCAGCTTCGGCCAGGTGCGCGTGGGCGCGATCACGTCACCCGGCCTTGCGTTGCTGCCGCCCGCGGTGGCAGCGGTCAAGCGGGAACAGCCGAACCTGCGCGTGTCGCTCGAGATCGAGACCAGCCCGGTGTTGCTGGAGCGGCTGGAACAGGGCCGCCTCGACATCCTGGTCGCGCGCCTGTTCGAGGAGCACGACAAGTCGCAGCTGCGCTACCAGGCACTCACGGAGGAACTGGTCTGTGCCGTGGTGCGGCCGGGCCATCCGATGCTGAGCACCGCGGACCTGGCGTTGCGCGACGTGGTCGACGCCAGCTGGATCGTGCCGCCCGCGGGCAGCGTGCTGCGCCATCGCTTCGAGCTGATGTTCCAGGAAGGCGGACTCGCGCCGCCCGTCAACACCGTCGAGACCGCGGCCCTGCTGTTCATCACCAGCATGCTGCAGCGCAGCGACATGATCGCGGTGCTGGCGGCCGACGTCGCGCGCTATTACGCAGCGCACGGCATCGTCGCGCTGCTGCCGCTCGACATGCCCTGCCACATGGACAACTTCGGGATCATCACGCGCTCCGACCGCCTGCTGTCGCCGGCGGCCAAGGTGATGATGAAGGCGCTCAAGGTGGCCAGCCTGTCGGTCTACAACCGCAAGCTGGACCTGGCGGATTGAGCCACGGCCAGGCGCTCGTCGCTGGGTCGTTCAGACCCAGCCCGCGTCCACCGTGAACTCCTGCGCCGTGCACATCGCCGCATCGTCCGATGCGAGGAACAGCACCATGCGCGCGATGTCTTCCGGCATCAGCTTGTCCGGCAGGCACTGGTTGCGCTGCAGCGCCTTCTCGCCTTCCTCATCCAGCCAGAGCTTCACCTGGCGCTCCGTCATCACCCAGCCCGGCGACACGGTGTTGATGCGGATGCGGTCGCGGCCCAGGTCGACCGCCAGCCCGCGCGTCAGCCCGTTCACCGACGACTTGGCGATCGCATAGCAGGGATAGCCCGCGCCCTTGCCTCGCCAGCCGGTCGAGCCCAGGTTGATCACCGAGCCGCGGCCGAGGCGCTTCATGCCCGGCACCACCGCCTGGATCGCGAACAGCGCGGGCCGCTCGTTGATGGCCATGCGCTCGTCGTAGTAGCTCGGCGTGACAGATTCGAGCGTGTGGCGATCGTCGCTCGCCACGTTGTTGACCAGCACCGCGAAGTCGCCCAGTTCGGCCGCCGCGTCGGCGATGGCCTCCTGCAGTGCACCGATGTCGCGCACGTCGCAGCGTCGCCACCACGGCGCCGCATGCCCGTCGCCGGCAATGCGTTGCGCCAGCGCACGGCTCGCCTCTTCGGCGATGTCGATGAAGGCGACCCGGGCGCCCTGGGCGGCGAAGGCCGACACCATGGCCGCACCGATGCCGCTGCCGCCTCCGGTCACGAAGACCGTGCGAGCGAGCAGGCTCGGAAAGATAGCGTTCGGAGTCAGGGGAGAAGGGGTTGTGCTCAAGAAAGTCTCCAGTCGAATCTGTGATTGCAAATCTAATATGATAATATTCAGAAAAATTTGATTTCTCATATCAATATGCCCTGATACGATCCGGCGCGTCAAGGCCCGCGGGTTGTCCCGTGGGCACCGCATTCGACGGAGTCCTCCATGACCGCAGCTGCTGCCCCCTCGTCGATCACGCCGATCTCCTCCCCACGCGCACTCGGCGCGCCCGAATGCGTCTGGCCCGTCGGCGCCACGCTGGGAGAGGGCGCGCTGTGGTCGCAGCGCGAGCAGGCGCTCTACTGGGTCGACATCCTGGCGCACCGGCTGCATCGCTGGCACCCGTCGACAGGCGATCGCCGGACATGGCAGTTCGACCAGGTCATCACGGCGCTTGCCGAACGGGCCGACGCACCGGGGCTGCTGGTCACGATGCACCGCGGCTTTTCGCTCTTCGATCCCGCACAGCCCGCGCAGGCGCCGCGCGAACTGCACCGGCCGGAGCCGGACGAGCCCGGCAACCGATTCAACGACGGCAAGTGCGACACCCGGGGGCGCTTCTGGGCCGGCACGATGGACTTCGCCTGCGAGGCTGCGACCGGTGCGCTCTACCGCTTCGACCCGGACGGCCGCTGCACCCGCCACGACCATGGCTTTGCCGTGACCAACGGGCCGACCTGGTCGGCCGACGGCCGCACCCTGTACTTCAACGACACCGGGCAGGGCCGCGTGCTGGCCTACGACTTCGACCCTGCCGAGGGCACGCTGTCACGGCGCCGCGAGTGGCTGCGCTTCGCACCCGGCGACGGCGTGCCGGACGGCATGACGACCGATGCCGCCGGTCGGCTCTGGATCGCGCACTGGGGTGGCGCCTGCGTGAGCTGTCATGACGCATCGAGTGGTGCCGAGCTCTGCCGCATCGCGCTGCCGACCTCGCACATCACCAACTGCGCCTTCGGCGGCGACGACTTCCAGACACTGTTCATCACCAGCGCCTGCAGCGGGCTGAGTACCCAGCAGCGCGCAGCCGAACCGCTGGCAGGTGGCTTGTTCGCCGTGCGAGTCGACAGTCCCGGCCTGCCGGCGCACCGCTTCGGTGGCTGAACATCCGACCCCGGGCGGAAGGCCTCAGCGCACGCTGAAACGATGCACCGTCGAACTGCGAAACAGCTGGCCCGGCCGCAGCACGGTCGACGGAAATTCCGGGCGATTCGGTGAATCCGGGAAATGCTGGGTCTCCAGGCAGAGCCCGTCGCCCTGGCGCACCACCTCGCCCGAGCGGCCGACCAGCGTGCCGTCCAGAAAGTTGCCCGAGTAGAACTGCACGCCGGGCTCGGTCGTGAAGACCTCCATCATGCGGCCGGAGCCCTCGTGCTCCAGCCGCGCCGCCAGCGCCAGGCCGCCGGCAGGGCGATCGAGAACCCAGTTGTGGTCATAGCCGCGGGCTCGCACCAACTGCGGATGCGGCATGCGGATGCGCTCGCCGATGCGCGTGGGCGTGCGGAAGTCGAAGGGCGTTCCGGCGACTTCGGCGATGCCGGTCGGGATCAGCGTCGCATCGACCGGCGTGTAGCGCGCTGCCGGCAGCGTCAGCACATGGTCGAGCACCGAGCCGCGGCCCGCGAGGTTGAAGTAGTCGTGATGGCTCAGGTTCAGCACCGTGGAACGGTCGGTGCTGGCGCTGTAGTCGATGCGCCAGCAGTCTTGGGCATCGAGCGTGTAGCGCACCTCCACCGACAGCCGGCCCGGACAGCCTTCCTCGCCATCGGCACTGGTGTAGCGCAGCGCCAGCGCGACCTCGCCCGGCACGCCGGTGTCGACCGGCGCCATATCCCACCAGCGCGCGCCGAAGCCGGCAACGCCGCCGTGCAGCGTGTTCGGCCCGTCGTTCAGCGGCAGCTGGAAGGTCTGGTCGTCGAGCGTGAAGCGGCCGTGCGCGATCCGGTTGGCGTACCGGCCGACGATCGTGCCGAAGTGCGGGTTGCGGGCGATGTAGTCGTCCAGTGTCGGCAGGCCCAGCACCACGTTGGCGCCGACGCCGTTGCGGTCGGGTACCTCCAGCGCCGTGACGATGCCGCCGAGGTTGATCGCGCTCAGGCGCAGGCCGGCACCGTTGTCGAGCGTGTACTGGCCGACCGGCCGCCCATCCGGCAGCGTGCCGAAAGGCGTCAGGGCGAGGGTGGGTGGCATGGTTCCGTCCTTGTGCATCGCAATCGTCGAAATGGCCGCTGGAGTGGCTCTCCTGCACCGTGCTTGTGCCCGCAACCCTGTTCGCCGGCATCGTCGCATGCTGCATGTTATGGGCCGCATGGCGGCATCCGGGTCGGGAATGCCTGGGTTAGCCTCGCACCATGGACTCCCTGATCGCCGCCGCCGCACGGGCGCTCGCCGCGGGCGATGCACTCGGCGCCCTCAAGCGGATCGCCTTGCGCGACGATCCGCCGGCGCTCGCCCTGCGTGGCATCGCGATGGCCCAGCTCGGTGAACACCCGCTTGCTCGCGACCTGCTGCGCCGCGCCGCGCGCGGCTTCGGCACCCACGAGGCACGGGCGCGTGCCCGCTGCGTCGTGGCCGAAGCCGAGGTGGCCCTGGCCATGCGCGACCTCGCCGGAACACCGCGCGCATCGAGCGCATTGACGGCCGCCGCGGCGACGCTCGAAGCGCATGCCGATCACGCCAATGCGCTGCAGGCTCGCCTGATCGCGGTGCGCCGGCTGCTGCTGCTCGGCCGCCTCGACGAGGCTGCGCACGCGCTGGCGCGGCTGGATGCGCGCGGCATGGCGCCGTCGCTGGAAGCGGTCGCCGAACTCACCGGCGCCGAACTGGCCATGCGCGCCTTGCACATCGGCCCCGCACGCGCCGCGCTGGCACGGGCGCACGCAGCGGCCACGCAGGCGCGCGTACCGGCGCTGATGGCTGAAGTGAAGGAGGCGCAGGCGACGTTCGATCGCCCTGCGGCGCGCCAGCTCGGTGCCAACGGGACGCAGCCCGTGCGCCTGGACGATGTCGCAGCCCTGATGGACATGGATGTGCTGCTGGTCGACGCCTGCCGCCATGGCTTGCGTGCGGGCGGCACCTGGCAGCCGCTGGCGCGCAGGCCCATTCTGTTCATGATCCTGCGCGCGCTCGCCGAAGCATGGCCCGGCGACGCCGACCGCGACGCGCTGATCGCGCGCGCGTTCCGCACCCGCCATGCGGACGAAACCCTGCGCGCCCGCCTGCGGGTCGAGATCGGCCGGCTTCGCGCGCTCGTCGCGGCGCTGGCCGGCATCGAGGCCACGGCCGGCGGCTTCATTCTCCGGCCGCACGATGCACGCGCCGTGGCCGTGCTGGCGCCACCGATCGATGGCGAGCAGGGAGCGCTTGTCGCGCTGCTCTCCGACGGTGTTCCCTGGTCGACCTCGGCGCTTGCATTGGCGACGGGCGCCAGTCAGCGCACCGTTCAACGCGCCCTGGCCG
>CAIQMJ010001005.1 GCA_903872875.1 uncultured Variovorax sp. | reverse complement strand
TTCGACGACAGCCACCCACGTTCGAATACCTGCATGCCCGACGGCAATTGCACTATTTGCATCCCGATCAGACCGTCGCCCCAGGTCGTAACTGGCGGCGAAGTATCTTTCCGACATTGGTCTTTGGCAGCGCATCGCGGAACTCTATCTGCCGGGGCCGCTTGTACCCGGTGAGCTTGCCGCTGCAGTAAGCCATGACGGCCTCCTCGGTCAGCGACGCGTCGCGCCGTACGACGAAAACCTTGATCGCCTCTCCCTGCTTTTCATCCGGCACGCCGATCGCTGCGCACTCGACCACGCCGGGGCACAGCGAGATCACGTTCTCAAGTTCATTCGGGAATACGTTGAAGCCGCTCACCAGAATCATGTCCTTCTTGCGGTCGACGATACGACTGTAGCCATCCTCTTGCATCACGGCGATGTCACCCGTGCGCATGAACCCATCGGCCGTGAAGGCTGCAGCCGTCTCTGCGGGCTGGTTGTAGTAGCCAGTCATCACATTGGGTCCTTTGATACATAACTCGCCGGGCTGGCCGTCTGGCACCGAATGACCTTCGTCGTCCTTGATCGCGATCTCGATACCCGGAAGCGGTAGCCCTATCGTGCCTGTGAACGCAGTGTTCATTACGGGGTTGTTGGTGCCTATCGCGCAGGTCTCGCTCATTCCCCAGCCTTCGATCATGGCGCTGCCGGTGACCTCGAACCAGCGCTTCGCAGTGCCTTCCGATGCGGCCATGCCACCGGCCTGCGACACGTACAAGGTCGAGAAATCCAGCGACTTGAACTCCGGGTGCATCAGGAGCGCGTTGAACAGCGTGTTGACGGCCGGAAGCATGTGGAACGGCCGCTTCTTGAGCACCGCAATGAACTTGTCGAAGTCGCGCGGGTTGGGAATCAGTGTGAGATGCGAGCCCTGGCGAATCGCCAGCAGACACAGCGTCAGCGCGAAGATGTGATACAGCGGAAGCGCGGCGATGCTGTTCACCTTCGAAGGGTCACCGACCTTCGCCAGCGCCGGCGTGAACCAGCCCTCGGCCTGCAACACGGCCGCCACGATGTTCCGATGGGTCAGCACGGCGCCTTTCGACAAACCGGTCGTACCGCCGGTATATTGCAGGAAAGCGACCGAGTCGAGCGTACTGTTGTCGGCCGCGAGCGTCATCGACGTTCCGGCCTCCAGTGCCTTCGCAAAAGGTGTGACGGTACGGCCTTCGTCCAGCGGCAACTTGTAGGCCGGAACCATCTTGGCCAGATGCCGAACCGCAATAGTGATCCACGTGCCGTAGGCACCACCGAGGAGATCGCCCATCGCTGTGACGACCACATGCCGAATGGGCGTACGCACGACCACCTGCTCGAGCGTACCGGCAAAATTCTCGAGGATAACGATCGCGGTAGCGCCGGAATCCTTGAGTTGATGCTCCAACTCCCGCGCGGTGTAGAGCGGGTTCACGTTCACGCAGGTGTAGCCCGCGCGCAGCACCGCGCACATCGTGACGGCGAACTGTGGAATGTTCGGCAACATGATTGCAACGCGGGATCCGGGCGCCAAGCCCAGCGACTGCAGCCAGGCGCCTAATGCCTTCGATTGGCGGTCGAGCTCGCCATACGACATCCAACGCTCCATGCACACCGAAAATGGCCGATCGGCGTAGCGCTGGAACGACTCATCGAACATCTGGGCCAGCGAGCGGTACTGCTCGGGATAGACGTCGTGCGGAACGCCAGCGGGATAGCTTCTCAAAACGGATGTTTGCATGGGGTCTCCTGTGTCGCGATTGTGCGAATCGCGTCGCAAGTGCCGCCAGCGGGCTTGTCCTAGGCTTCGTGCGCAAAAGTGTCGCGTGCGCGATAGATAGATATGTGTCTGCGGATGCGCTGACACAACGTTTGGTAGTGTGAGCTGCCCAAAACACTGCATTTTTTTGCTTGACGAGATTCAGCTCTTGTTGGTTCAGGGAAAACCCTTATATTTGACGTATGCACCCCGCCAAGGCGTTCCTACAAACCATGCTCGGCTTCGGCCCCTTTTTCAAGGCGCCGATCGTCGAGGGCGACTCGCGCGCAGCCTCCGCTCCAGCGCCCCTGATGGTTCCGATCCGCTCGATCGGCCCGCGCGAGCGCGGCCGCATCACCGATCACCTGATGGCCCTGAGCCCGCACGACCGCTATCTGCGCTTCGGCTATGCCGCATCGGACGAACAGGTCAAGCGCTACGCCGATGGCCTGGATTTCGAACGCGACGAGCTGTTCGGGATCTACAACCGCCGGCTCGACATCATCGCCATGGCACATCTGGCATTTGCACCGCCAGACCAGCACAGCGACTGCGCCGAATTCGGTGTCTCCGTGTCCGAGCACGCACGTGGCCGTGGCTATGGTGCCCGGCTCTTCGAACGTGCTGTGGTCGTGGCGCGCAATGAAGGCGTCGGAATGCTGTTCATCCACGCGCTGAGCGAAAACGCCGCGATGCTGCGGATCGCCCGCAAGGCCGGTGCGACCGTGGTGCGCAGCGGTTCCGAATCCGAGGCGCACCTCGAGCTGCCTTCCGCCACGCTCGACAGCCGCATGAGCGAGATTGCGCTGCAGCACTATGCGCAGGTCGACTTCCAACTGAAGGCGCGCGCCAAGCAGTTCTGGTCATTCCTCTCCAGCATGCAGGAAGTGCGCGGCGGAATGCGCGATGCACGCAGCAAGTCGGCCCCCTGATCCTGGAGCCGAGGAGTTTCAAGGCCCATCGGCGTCGAGCGCTGCGGGCTGACATCTCAATCCGGTATCCTCGGGGATCCCCAACTCCGCCCTCCCGCAGTGGCCGACCCTCACCCTGATCGCACGCCCGTTGAACGGGAAGACAAGCGCAGCTTCTTGCAAAAACTCGCCGAATTCATCCACCCCGGACCGGATTCGCGTGACGAGCTGATCGAAACCCTGGCCGACGCCGAAGACAACGACGTGATTGGCGCCGAGTCGCGCGTCATGCTCGAAGGTGTTCTTCGCATGGCCGACATGACGGCCGGCGACGTGATGGTGGCTGCGCCGCGCATGGACCTGGTGAACATCGATTCACCTTACGACGCGTTGCTGCACGTCGTGATCGACACCGCGCACTCGCGCTTCCCGGTGTACGAGGGCGAGAAGGAAAACATCATCGGCATCCTGCTCGCAAAGGACCTGCTCAAGCTGCAGCGGGCACCGGGCCTGAACATCCGGGCATTGCTGCGGCCGGCGACCTTCGTGCCCGAGAGCAAGGGACTGAACGATCTGCTGCGTGAGTTCCGCGGAAATCGCAACCATCTTGCGATCGTGATCGACGAGTTCGGCCGCGTGGCCGGCCTCATCACCATCGAGGACGTGCTCGAGCAGATCGTCGGCGAGATCGAGGACGAATTCGACATCGCCGAGGACGAGGGCGACATCTTCGGCCTGGCCGACCACACCTACCGTGTGTCGGGCGACACGCCGATCGATCGTGTCGCCGAAGCCTTCGGCATCACCTTCGATGCGGAGGCGCTGAGCGAGGACTTCGACACCATCGGCGGCCTGGTCGCACATGAGATGGGCCACGTCCCGAAGAAGGGCGAGCATCACGCGCTGGGCGGCTTCGACTTCGTCGTGCTGCACACCAAGGGCGGCGCGGTGCGCTGGTTCAAGGTGTCGCCTGCACGCGGCAGCAGCGCTTCGAACTGAGGGCGACCATGGCCGCCCGCAGTGGCCTTCCGCCGCTTCTTCTCGCATGCCTGCGGCTGCTGGGCTTCGTGGTTGCCGGGCTCGCACAGGCGCTGTCGATCGCCGCGCCATGGAATGGGCAACCGCTTTGGTGGCTGCAGATACTCTCGCTGGCCGCTCTCGTCTGGCAGTTGGAGGCCGTACGCAGTCCGGGACGTCCAACGCCCTGGCGGGTCGCCGCGCTGCACGGCTGGGTGTTCTCCACGGCCTGGTTGTGCGGCACCTTCTGGTGGCTCTTCATCTCGATGCATACCTACGGCGGCCTGCCGGCGCCGATGGCGTCCGTTGCGGTACTCGCGCTCGCCGCGGCGCTGTCGCTGTACTACGCCGCAGCCTGTGGCGTCTTCGTGGGGCTGAAGCCGTCGGGCCGTCTTCGTGCGGCGCTGCTGTTCGCAGCCCTCTGGACGCTCGGTGAACTGTTGCGCGGGCACTGGTTCACGGGCTTTCCCTGGGGCGCCGGCGGCTACGCGCACGTCGAAGGTCCGCTGGCCGGCTATGCGCCTTGGCTGGGTGTGTATGGCATCGGCACGGCGAGTGCCGGCATCGCCGCGCTGCTCGCAGCCGCGGTGCGCCGTACGGACGGCGGTCAAGGGACACGTTCGCGCATGCAGCCGCTGGCTGCAGCCATCGCGGGGCTCGTGCTGCCTCTCGCCGGAGCACCCCTGCTGGCTCCTGGCCCCGACGCATCGCGTGGCCGCATCGACGTCGCATTGCTTCAGGGCAACATTCCGCAGGACGAGAAATTCATCCCGGGCGGTGGCGTGGCGACCGCGCTGCAGTGGTACGGCGAACAACTGCACGATCCGAAGGCGCCGCTCGTGATCACGCCGGAGACGGCGTTTCCGCTGCTGCCGTCGCAATTGCCGCCGGGCTACCTGGACGCGATCGCCGCGCGCTATGTGCAAGGTTCGCAGGCGGCGATCGTCGGCCTGCCGTTGTCGGGCCGCGATGGCTACACCAACTCGGTCATCGGTTTCCAGCCCGGCGCGGCGGAAGCCTATCGCTACGACAAGCATCACCTGGTTCCGTTCGGCGAATTCGTGCCGGGCGTGTTTCGCTGGTTCACCGCGATGATGAACATACCGCTCGGCGATTTCGGCCGCGGTGGCCTCGCGCAGGCGCCTTTCGTCTGGCAGGGCCAGCGCATCGCGCCGAACATCTGCTACGAGGACTTGTTCGGCGAGGAGATCGGGGCCAATTTCCGCGACAGTGCCGCCGCGCCGACGCTTCTGCTCAACGTGAGCAACATTGCGTGGTTCGGCGATTCCATCGCGATCGACCAGCACCTTGCGATCTCGCGCATGCGCGCGCTGGAGTTCAGGCGGCCGATGCTGCGTGCGACCAACACCGGCGCCACGGTCGTCATCGATCACATGGGGCGCGTGACGCACGCACTGCCGCGGCTCACGCGCGGCGTGCTGGTGGCGGACGTTGAAGGCCGTGGCGGCATCACGCCGTATGCGTGGTGGGTGTCGCGAGTGCAGTTATGGCCGCTCTGGATCGGCGCGCTGCTGGTCGTCGCGGTGGCCGCGCTGGCGCGCCGTCAGCGCGGCAGGTAGGCGGTCGCCTCGACCTCGACCAGCAACGCGTCGCCCGGCAGGAAGCGCGACACCTCGACCACCGTGCTGACCGGCGGCTCGCCCGGATAGAACAGGCCGCGCACGCGGTTGTAGGGCGCGTAGTGACGCAGGTCGCGGAAGTACTGCACCAGCTTCACCACGTCGGCCATCGTGCCGCCATGTTCCGCTGCCAGCTGGCGGATGCGCTCCAGCACGAACCAGCTCTGAGCAACGATCGGCGCCTCGAACACGTCGACCGACATCTGGCCGGTGACGTAGCCCAGCGGCTTCAGTACCTGGCGTGCGGCTTCCGGTATGTCGTCGTACGAACTGACCGCCATGCGGCGTGCTGGATCGACGGCCACCACGCCGCTCATGAAGACGAAGTCGCCGACGCGCTTGGCTGCCAGGTAGTTCGCCATAGGCGCGCCCATGCTGGCTGAGGCGTGTTGATCGCTCACTGGTGTACCTTCGTTCTGCGCACTGCGGTGCGCGCTTGCCCGGTGCGGGCCGATGCGGCGCTCATGCCGCCACCGGCCAGTCGCGCAGCTTGCCCGGGTTGAGCAGGCCTTCGGGGTCGAAGCGCTTCTTCATCGCGATGATCTCCGGCGGCAGCTCGCCGCCGGCCTTGCCGTCCTCCACGATGAAGGTGTGCGGATTGTTGATGCGCACGCCGTTCTCGCGATGCAGCCGGATGATCTCGTTCAGCCGCTCCTCGGTCGTGAAGCGCACCAATTGAAGTGCGCTGCAGGTCAGCAGACCGTCCATGCTGCGCAGGAACTCGACGTGCATCATCACCTCGCCTGCGAACATCTTCTCCATCGCGGTGATCTGCTGCACGTACTCGCCCGGCGTGAAGCTGCTCTGCAGATAGGTCAGCGTCTTGTCGATGCGCAGCGCGTGCAGCGTCGTGTGGTTCCAGGTGAATTCGACCAGCGTGCGGTTGCTCTTCTGCACCTCTTCCGCAGTGCGGCGGTAGGTGACG
>CAIQMJ010001004.1 GCA_903872875.1 uncultured Variovorax sp. | reverse complement strand
CGAGTAGCCACCGTCCACCGCGTAGTCGGCGCCGGTGACGAAGCTGGCGGCATCGGACAGCAGAAAGGCCACCACCTGGCCCACCTCGGCCGGGTCGCCCACGCGGCCCAGCAGGTGGAAGGGCGCGGCCACGCGGTTGGTCTTGGCGCGATCGCCCTGGCTCAGCTCGTCCATCACCCGGCTCCAGATCCAGCCCGGCGACACCGCGTTGACGCGGATGCGGTCGGCCGCAAAGTCCATCGCCAGGTTGCGCGTGACCTGCACCAGCGCGGCCTTGCTCACCGGGTACAGCCAGCGGCCGGTCTGCGCCACGCCCGACGAGATGCTGGTGAAGTTCACGATCGCGCCGCCGCCGGCCTCCCGGAAGTGCGGCCGCACGGCCTGCAGCATCGCCACCGCGCTGATCAGGTTGACGTCGAGTGCCGCCTGCCAGTCGGCGCGCGGCGAGTCGATGCCCTGGTCGAGATAGGAGCAGGCCAGGTTGACGAGGTAGTTCAAGCCGCCATGCCGTTCGGCCGCCTCGGCCACGCAAGCCGCGATCTGGGCGTCGTCGGTGATGTCGGTCGCCCTGAACAGCACGCCCTCGCCGAGGCTATCGGCCAGCGCCTGGCCACCCGCGGCATCGATGTCCGCCACCATCACCTTCACGCCGGCCCGGTGCAACGCACGGACCACACCCTGGCCGATCAGCGTCGCGCCGCCGGTGACGATGGCGCTCCGCCCGCGCATGCCTTCGAATCCATTGAACACGGTCTGCTCCTTCTGCTGGATGAATGAATCGGTGCAGGCCTGAATTGCCAGGCACCGGGGAAAAGAATAGAAGTCGCAACGACCTGCCGCTGTCCTCGAAACGCAGCCGCTGTCCGCGCTGCGCATCTTTGCGAGCGCGGCTATGCCAGGGCTCGGCGGGCGTGCTCTTTGCTTGCCTTCCGGAGACGTCCCCCGTGCTCTTTTCGTCTATCAGCAACAAGGTTGAACGCCATGGACATCGCTCTCAGCGCCCCGGCCCGCCTGCCGCTCGAACGCTTCCGGCTGTTCGACAGCCACGACCTGGACGAGGCGCGGGACTTCGTCGGCCGCGTGTTCTGCCCTCATGAGTTGTCGACCTCGCAGCCGCGCCGCCGGCTCGACGCGCGGCACCACAGCGCGCGGCTGAACGACGGCGCCAGCCTCAATTACGTGCAGTACGGGCCCGAGGTCGACATCCGGCCGGGCTACCTCAAGGACTTCTTCCTGCTGCAGATTCCGCTGCGTGGCGGCGCCGACGTGCGCTGCGGAGCGCAGCAGATGCGCGCCGACGTGCGCACCGCGTCGCTGCCCTCGCCGACCGAGCCGCTCGCCATGCGCTGGGCCGACGACAGCCCGCACCTGATCCTCAAGCTGTCGCGCACCGCGATGCAGACGCGACTGGAGCAGCTCGCGCAACGCACGATCGGCCAGCCGCTGGTGTTCGACCTGGCGGTGCGGCTCGACACGCCGGCCCTCGCGCCGTTGCTGAGCTTCATCCAGTGCCTGCGCGAGTCGATGGAACAGGACGACGGCTTCTGCGGCAGCATGCTGGCCGATCAGGCCGAGAGCTACCTGATGTCCAGCCTGCTGCTGTGCACATCGCACAACCATTCCGCCGCGCTGCAGGAAAGCCCACGCCGCGCGCTGTTGCCGCGTGCGGTAAGACGTGCGCAGGAATACATGACGGCGCGGCTCGATTCGGTCGTCACGCTGGCCGACCTCTGCAGCCACGTCGGGGTGAGTGCACGTGCACTGCAAGCGGCGTTCCGCGCGCACGATGGGCAGAGCCCGATGGAGTTCCTGCGCAACGCGCGCCTCGACCGCATCCGCAGCGAGTTGCGCGCCGCATCGGAAGACGACGCGCTGCAGGTCGCCCGGGTGGCTGCGCGCTATGGCTTCCTGCATGCAGGGCGCTTCTCGACCGACTACCGGCGGCGTTTCGGCGAATCGCCCTCGCGCACCCTGCGCGGGCGGTGAGAGGGCAGGTCGGCACGCCTCGGCACAACGATGCCTGCGCTCCTAAAATGATCCGGTGAGCGCACTCCCCTCCTCCCCGTCCCCGGCGCCTGCTGCGCGCCGTCCCATCCGCGAACTCCCCGACGAACTGATCAGCCAGATCGCGGCCGGCGAGGTCGTCGAGCGGCCAGCGTCGGTGGTGCGCGAGCTGCTCGACAACGCGCTCGACGCCGGCGCGCGGCAGATCACCGTCCGGCTGTCGGCCGGCGGCGTACGCCTGATCTCGGTGGAAGACGACGGTACGGGCATTCCGCGCGACGAACTCACGGTCGCGCTCAGACGCCACGCCACCAGCAAGATCGCGAGCCTGAACGAACTCGAAACCGTCGGCACCATGGGCTTCCGCGGCGAGGCGCTGGCGGCGGTCAATTCGATCGCCGAACTGTCGCTGCAATCGCGCGCCATGGGCGCCGACACCGCCCACGCGCTGGACGGTCGCACCGGCGAACTGCGGCAGATCGCCCGCGCGGCCGGCACCACGGTCGAGGTGCGCGAGCTGTTCTTCGCGACGCCGGCGCGCCGCAAATTCCTGAAGACCGACGCCACCGAACTCGCGCACTGCATCGAGGCCGTGCGCCGCCATGCGCTCGCTCGGCCCGACGTCGGCTTTGCCGTGTGGCACGACGGCAGGCTGGTCGAACAATGGCGTGCCGCAGCCGACCGCGACCAGCGGCTGGCCGACGCGCTCAGCGACGATTTCGTGGCGCAGAGCGTCCCGGTCGAGCGTCTCGAAGGCCCGGTCCGCGTGGTCGGCCGTGCCGGCATCCCGGATGCGGCGCGCTCGCGGGCCGACCAGCAGTTCTTCTACGTGAATGGCCGCTTCGTGCGCGACAAGGTGCTCGCGCATGCGGTGCGCAGCGCCTACGAGGATGTGCTGCACGGCCAGCGCCAGCCGGTCTATGTGCTGTACCTGGACATCGATCCGGCACGGGTCGACGTCAATGTGCATCCGACAAAGATCGAAGTGCGCTTCCGCGATGGCCGGGAGGTCCACCAGGCCGTCCGCCACGCGGTGGAGGATGCGCTGGCCGCGCCCCGCGCGGGCGATGCCACGGCTGCGCCCGGTGCACCGTTCTTCAAGCCGATCGCGCCACCCGCCGCCATGCCACACTGGGCCCAGCCGTCGATGAATTTCGCGTCGGAGCGCGGCCCCGGCGACCTGGCGGCGATGTGGCCGTCGGCCAGCGCCCCGCGGCCGGCGCCGGCCCCCGCAAGCACGTCGCCCTCGAAAGACGGCGCTGCTCAGCCGGTATTCGAGGCGATGCAGAAGGATGTAACGGAAGCAAGCACTTCTCGGGACACGGAGGTCTGGCCGCTCGGCCGTGCACTCGCCCAGCTGCAAGGCATCTACATCCTGGCCGAGAACAGCCAGGGGTTGATCGTCGTCGACATGCATGCGGCGCATGAGCGCATCGTCTACGAGCGGCTCAAGACGCAGCTGGAAGGCGCGTCGATCACCAGCCAACCGCTGCTGATTCCGGCGACCTTTGCAGCAACCCCGCAGGAAGTCGCCACAGCCGAAGCCTGCGTCGACGTGCTGCCGGCGCTGGGTCTTGAAATCAGTCCCTTTTCGCCGCGCACCCTCGCGGTGCGCGCCGTGCCCGGAACACTTGCCGACGGGGACCCGGTCGAACTCGCGCGCAGCGTGCTGGCGGAGCTTGCCCAGCATGACGCCAGCACGGTGGTCCAGCGCGCGCAAAACGAACTGCTGTCGACCATGGCTTGCCACGGTGCGGTGCGCGCCAACCGCAAACTCACGGTGGACGAGATGAACGCGTTGCTGCGCCAGATGGAGGCTACCGAGCGTTCCGACCAGTGCAACCACGGGCGGCCGACCTGGCGCCAGCTCTCGATCCGCGAGCTCAACGCGCTGTTCCTGCGCGGTCGCTAACCCGTTTCGGACACCCCCTGAATCAGGGTTTCCGATGGTCATCGGAAGAACGGGCACGCACGTTGCATGTAGCTCACGATTGAACTTTCGCCCCAGGCGGCTGTCTGTCCCCCACATGAAACGCTGGTCCATCATCGCTTCTGTCGCCATGCTCGCGGCCCTTCTGGCGGGCGGTTGTTCCACCCTCGACGAACGGCAACGCGAATGGATCTTCCAGCCGAGTGACGTGAGTTGGGGCAATTCCGCCGCCATGACCGAGGGAATGGAGCACGTCTGGATCGATTTCCAGTCCTCCGTGAGCGGCCAGCCAGCGCGCCTGCACGGTCTCTGGCTTGGCGGTGCACCCGACTCGCCCGATACCCCGGTCATGCTCTTCCTGCACGGCGCACGCTACAACGTGGCCGGTTCGGCACCACGCATCCGGCGCATGCATGAGCTCGGCTTTTCGGTGCTGGCCATCGACTACCGCGGTTTCGGCAAGAGCACCAAGGCGCTGCCGTCCGAAGATACGGCGCGCGAAGATGCCCGCGCCGCCTGGACCTGGCTCGCAGCTCACCATCCGAAGCAGCCGCGTTACATCTTCGGCCATTCGCTCGGCGGCGCGATCGGCATCGACCTCGCTGCACACGTGAACGACGAGAGTGGCACGATCGTCGAAAGCACCTTCACCTCGATCGCCGACGTGGCCAACAGCTTCAAGTGGGGCTGGCTGCCGTTCAACGCGCTGATCACGCAGCGCTTCGAAGCGATCCGCAAGGTCAAGGACATCGGCTCGCCGCTGCTGGTGGTGCATGGAACGGCCGACAGCCTGATCAACCCGACGTTGGGACGCAAGCTGTACGACGCGGCCACCGTGCCGAAGATGTTCGTGCTGGTCGAAGGCGGCTCGCACCACAATACGAACTCGATCGGCGAAGTACAGTACCGCGCGGCGCTCTCGCAGCTCTTCCGCATGCAGCCGGTTCAGCCCACGAACGCCGCGGTCGCGGCGCCACAGCACGCCAGCTGACGCGCCGGCGAATCCGCGCAGCGGCGTCTGCCACGCGCATTTGTTAACCTCGGGCGCTTATGTCGCCCTCGTCCGCTCCGGCCGTTGTCTCCTCCGTGCCGCTGTCGTCGCGGATGCCGCCCGCCCTCGTGGTGGTCATGCTGGCGTTGCTGCTCGGCATCCAGCCCGTCACCACCGATCTCTATCTCCCCGCACTGCCTGCGCTGACTCACGGGTTCGGCGCGCAGGTGTCGGACGCGCAGCTCACGCTGTCCGCGCTGCTGCTTGCCTTCGGCTGCGCGCAGTTGGTGCTCGGCCCGCTCTCGGACCGCTTCGGCCGCCGGCCCGTATTGCTCTGGGGACTCACGGCCTATGTCATCGCGGCCGTAGGCGGTGCGCTGGCGCCGTCGATGGATCTGCTGATCGTCTGGCGCACGCTGCAGGGTGCGGCGATGGGCGCCGCGGTGATGGCTGCGCGCGCGGTCGTGCGCGATCTCTACCAGCCGGTAGAAGGCGCACGGGTCATGTCGCGAGCGCTGACCGGGCTGGGTGCCATCGCCTGTGTCTGCGCGCCCCTGGGCGGGCTCGTGTCGGACCTGTTCAACTGGCGCATCGCGCTGCTGGTACCGGCCCTCTTCGGCGCGCTCACGCTCGGGCTGATCGCATTGCGTTTCAACGAAACGCTGGCGAGCCGCAATCTGCAGGCGCTGCGCGCCGGCACGCTGTTGCGCACCTGGGCACTGGTGCTGCGCAATCCGACCTTTCTTGCGTTCTGCGCGCTCACTACGGCGTCGTACAGCGTGCTGTTCACCTTTCTCGCCGCCTCGTCATTCGTCTTCATCCAGGTGCTGGGCCTGACGAAGACGCAGTACGGACTGGTGATGCTCTGGAATTCGATGGCCTATGTGGCCGGCACGATGCTCTGCCGGCGCTGGCTGCCGCGCTACGGCGTGCGACGCAGCGTGGCGCGCGCGGCCGCGCTCTCATTGACGGGGGGTTCGGCGATGGGCGGCCTGGCGCTCGCCGGTGTGCAGTCGGTCGCGGCCATTCTTGTCCCGCTGACGCTGGTGATGCTGGCGCACGGCGTGCATCAGCCGTGCGGCCAGAGCGGCGCGGTCGGCCCGTTTCCAAAAGCCGCCGGGGCCGCCTCGGCGCTCAATGGTTTCGTGATGATGCTGGCTGCCTTCGGCGTCGGCGGCTGGCTGGGTACGCACATTGACGGCACGGTGCTGCCCCTCGCCATGGGCATGTGGTTCTGGTGCATCTGCGTCGCGCTGATCGCCTGGACGATGGTCTGGAGATATGGAGAACCGCGTGGCGGCTGAGCTCAGGTACGTGGCATTGGCCGGGCCGACCGCCTCGGGCAAGACCGCCGCTGCACTGGCGTTGGCACGGCGCAGGCCGGTCGAGATCGTGAGCGTCGATTCGGCGCTCGTCTACCGCGGCATGGACATCGGCACCGCCAAGCCCACGGCGGCCGAACAGGCCGAGGTACGGCACCATCTGATCGACATCCGCGACCCGCTCGACAGCTACAGCGCCGCGGCTTTCGTGGCCGATGCGACCCGGCTGATCGGCGAGATCGCCGCGCGCGGCCGGCTACCGCTGCTGGTCGGCGGCACGATGCTCTATTTCAAGGCGCTGTTCGACGGCATCGACGCGATGCCGTCCGCCGACCCCGCGGTACGCGCCCTGATCGAAGCCGAGGCGGCCGCGCATGGCTGGCCTGCAATGCACGAGCGGTTGGCCGCGGTCGACCCGGCCAGCGCGGCCCGGCTCGCGCCCAACGACAGCCAGCGCCTGCAACGCGCGCTGGAGGTGTGGCACACCAGCGGCCGCCCGCTGTCGAGCTTCCATGCCGACAACGCGACGCGCAGCGCGCGCGGTCTGCCGCCCGCGGCCTTCGTGTCGCTGGAACCGACCGAACGAAGCTGGCTGCATGAACGCATTGCGCAACGCTTCGACGACATGCTCGCCGCCGGGCTGGTCGCGGAAGTCGAGGCGTTGCGTGCGCGCGGCGACCTGTCGCCTGACCTGCCGTCGATGCGCTGCGTCGGCTACCGCCAGACCTGGGAAGCGCTCGACGCCGGCGAACCGCTGCCCTCCCTGCGCGAGCGCGGCATCGCGGCAACGCGCCAACTCGCCAAGCGGCAGATCACCTGGCTGCGCAGCATGCCGCAACGGCAGGTCGTTGCAGCCGAAGCTGCCGACGCCACTGCGCATGTGGTGGAACGGCTGATGGCGGTCGCATGACGCTGGCGCTGCGCGATCTCGGCAAGCGCTACGGCGACAGCGCTGTGTTCTCGCAGGTCACGCTGGACGTCGCGGACGGCGAATTCGTCGCGATCGTCGGCGAATCGGGCGTCGGCAAATCGACATTGCTCAACTGCATGGCCGGGCTCGACAGCTGGGACGGCGGCAGCGTGGCACACAACGGCATCGACATCGGCGCGATGAACGCCGAGGCGCGCGCGCTGTGGCGGCGGCGGCAGGTCGGTTTCGTGTTTCAGGCCTTCCACGTGCTGCCGCACCTGGACGTGGCGCAGAACGTCGCGCTGCCGCTGATGTTGCTGGGGCGTCGCGACCCGGCCCGCGTGGCGCAGATGCTGGAGGTGGTCGGCCTCGCAGGGCTCGGTGCCCGCCTGCCGCAGCAACTGAGCGGTGGACAGTTGCAGCGCGTGGCGATTGCGCGCTCGCTGGTGCATCGACCGGCATTGCTGCTCGCCGACGAGCCGACAGGCAACCTCGATCCGACAACTGCTGCGAAGGTGATGGACGTGCTGCTCGCGCAGACACGCGAGCACGGTGCATCGCTCGTGCTGGTCACGCACTCGGAAGCCGCAGCAGCGCGCGCAGACCGCGTGCTGCATCTCACCGTGACGGGTATTCGTCGCGCGTGAACTCGCGAACAGCGTGTTGCGGGAGATCGCAACGCTGCTCCGGCATGGCCTTCCGACGACCACGCTGCGCTCGCCGCGTCAGCTCTGGGGCCGATGGGCCATGTTGGTGGTGGTGTTGATGACGGCCGGTGCGCTCACGTCGGGGCCTTGGCGCTGGTACTGCCCCAACTCCTCGTCGGCTATGGGCTGGCGTATCTCTGCATCCGCATGGGCCTCAGCGGGTCCATGCTCGCGCATGCGGCGTTCAACGGCTTCGCCCTGGGACTTGCCTCGCTGCTGGAATGAAGCCGGCGGCAGCCGCGCGTTCGTCACTCGCCACGCAGCAGATCCGCATAGCGGGCCAGGTCGACATTGCCGCCACTGACGATCACGCCGACACGCGCGCCCTGCAGCCCACCCGCGGTGGCCGCTGCGCAGGCACCCGCGAAGGCAAGACATCCGGTCGGCTCGACGACCATCTTCATGCGTTCGGCGAAGAAACGCATGCCGTCGACCAGTTGCACGTCGGTCACCGTGACGATGTCGTCGACATCGCGCCGGATGATGCCGAAGGTGTACTGGCCCAGATGCTGGGTCTGCGCGCCATCGGCGATGGTCTTGGGCGTCTCGATGTGCACGATGCGGCCCGCGCGCAGCGACTGCTGGCCATCGTTGCCGGCCTCCGGTTCGACACCGAAGACCTTGCATTGTGGCGACAGCGCACGCGCAGCCAGCGCGGAGCCGCTGGTCAGGCCGCCGCCGCCCAGGCAGACGAACAGCGCATCGAGCGCGCCGACGTCGTCGAGCAATTCCTTCGCCGCGGTGCCCTGGCCGGCAATGACGTCGGGATGGTCGTACGGTGGAATCAGCGTCATGCCGCGCTCCGTGGCGAGCCTCTGCGTGAGCGCCTCGCGGTCCTCGGTGAAGCGGTCGTACAACACGACCTCGGCGCCGTAGCCGCGCGTAGCGGCAAACTTGGCGGCCGGCGCGTCCTTCGGCATCACGATGACGGCGGGCATGCCGAGCAAGCGAGCCGAGAGCGCCACGGCCTGCGCGTGGTTGCCGGATGAAAACGCGATGGCGCCAGCGTGGCGCTGCGCCGCATCGAACTTCGACAGCGCGTTGAACGCACCGCGGAACTTGAAGGCACCCATGCGCTGGAAGTTTTCGCACTTGAAGAAGAACTGTGCGCCCCAGCGCGCGTCGGCCGTACTTGATCGCAGCACCGGTGTGCGGTGGGCGTGGCCCTGGAGCCGCGCGGTCGCGGCAATGACATCGTCGTAAGTAGGAAGTGCCTGCATGCGCAAAGCTTAGCGCGAGGCACCGGCACAATCGAGACATGCGCGCCCTGCTCACCACTTTTTCCTGGCAGGAACTGCGCCACCATCCCTGGCGCAATGCGGCCGCCGTCGTTGCCGTGATGCTGGGCGTGGCACTGGCCTTCTCGGTGCATCTGATCAACGCCTCGGCACTCGACGAGTTCTCGAGCGCGGTGCGTGCCGTCAACGGGCAGCCCGATCTTGAACTCCGCACCGCGCAAGGCGGTTTCGACGAGGCACTGTTCGCGCGTGTCGCCCAGCATCCGCAGGTCGCGCTGGCCAGCCCGGTGGCGGAAATGCAGGTCACCGCACTCGCCCAGGGTGCTCGCGTCGCGCTGCGCGTGATCGGCGTGGACGCCTTGGCGCTACCGACGATCGCACCGGCGTTGATGCCGGTCCCCGAGAAGGACGGGGCGCGCTTTGCGCTGTTCGCTCCACGCCAGCTCTTCGTCAATGCCGCGGCCCGGTCGGCCATCGGCGCATCGACCCGCCGGATCGAACTGCTGATCGGCAGCCGGCACGAGACGGTGGATATCGCCGGCAGCGTGGCGGCGGGCGGCGCAGCCCTGGCCGTGATGGACATCGGTGCGGCGCAAGACCTGCTCGGGCTGGACGGACAACTCACGCGCATCGACCTGAGGCTCGCGCCGGGCACCGATCGCACGGCCTTCGTCCGTTCGCTGAAGCAAGCCGACGACTGGCCGGGGCACGTGCAGGTCGCCGAGCCCGGCGATGCCGTTGAACGCGTGAGCAACCTGTCACGTGCTTACCGGGTCAACCTCACGGTGTTGGCGCTGGTGGCGCTGTTCACAGGCGCATTTCTCGTCTTCTCGGTGCTTGCGCTCAGCGTCGCCAAACGGGCGCAACAATTCGCGCTTCTCGGCGTGCTCGGTCTGACGCCCCGTGGACGATTGCAACTCGTATTGGTCGAATCATTGGGCCTCGGTTTGATCGGCAGCCTGGCCGGCGTCGCGCTTGGAACCGCACTTGCCGCGATCGCGCTGCGTGTGCTGGGCGGCGATCTGGGCGGTGGTTACTTTGCAGGCGTGGCGCCGAGCCTGCAATGGAGCACGCCGGCGGCCTTGCTCTACGGCGCACTTGGCATCGCCGCGGCGCTGGTCGGCGGCTGGTGGCCGGCACGCGCCGCTCAGGCGCTGCCGGAAGCACAGACGCTGAAAGGCCTGGGCACGGCGGCGCGCACGCAGGGCGATTACCGGCTCCCGCTCGCTCTGATGCTGGCGGGCGTGGGGCTCGCATCGGCACCGCCGGTATTCGATGTCCCCATCGCGGCCTACCTGGCTGTCGGCTTTCTGCT
>CAIQMJ010001003.1 GCA_903872875.1 uncultured Variovorax sp. | reverse complement strand
TGATGTCGTACTGCCGGGACAGCGCTTCGCGCAGGACCTGATAGCCGCTGTCGTCGTGGATGGCCGAAATCTCCAGTTCGGGTTCGCTCGCATGATCGCGCACCGCAAACAGGCGGAAATCGCGCATCGTCTTGGGGCTCAGGAACTGCCCGATGAAGCTCTCGTCCTTGAAGTTGCGCATCGCATGGTCGAGCGTCGTGACCCAGTCGCTGCCAGCGAAGTCGGGGAACCAGCGGCGGTCCTCCTCGGTCGGCTTCTCGCAGATGCGCCGCAGGTCGGTGAACATCGCAAAGCCCAGCGCATAGGGATTGAGGCCGCTGTAGCCGCGATGGCCGACCGGCGGCTGGTAGATCACGCTGGTGTGTGAACTCAGCCATTCCATCATGAAGCCGTCGGCCAGCTGGCCGCGGTCGTACATCGTGTTGAGCAGCGTGTAGTGCCAGAAGGTCGCCCAGCCTTCGTTCATCACCTGGGTCTGGCGCTGCGGATAGAAGTACTGCGCGACCTTGCGCACGATGCGCACGATCTCGCGCTGCCAGGGTTCGAGCAGCGCGGCGTTCTTCTCGATGAAGTAGAGCAGGTTCTCCTGCGGCTCCAGCGGAAAACGGCGCGCCGCATCGGGGCCCGCAGCGGCTTCGCTGCGGCGTGGCAGCGTGCGCCAGAGATCGTTGACCTGCTGCTGAAGATGGTGTTCGCGTTCCGCACGCTGGTTGATCTCCTGCGCGAGCGAGCGCTTCTGCGGGCGCCGATAGCGGTCGACGCCGTAGTTCATGAGCGCGTGGCAGGAGTCGATCAGTTCCTCGACGGCGTCGACGCCATGCCGCTCCTCGCATTCGCTCACGTAGTGCCGCGCGTAGACCAGATAGTCGATGATCGACGACGCATCGGTCCACATGCGGAACAGGTAGTTGCCCTTGAAGAAGCTGTTGTGCCCGTAGGCCGCATGCGCAATCACCAGCGCCTGCATCGCCATGGTGTTCTCTTCCATGAGATAGGCGATGCACGGGTCGGAATTGATCACGATCTCGTAGGCCAGCCCCATGTGGCCGCGGCGGTAGTTCTTCTCGGTCGAGATGAACTGCTTGCCGTACGACCAGTGGCGGTAGATGACGGGCATGCCGACGCTGGCGTAGGCGTCCATCATCTGCTCGGCCGTGATGATCTCGAGCTGGTTGGGGTACGTGTCGAGCTTGAAGGATGCCGCCGTGCGCGCGATTTCCGTGTGGTAGGTCTCGATCAGGTCGAAGGTCCAGTCCGAAGGGCTGGGCAGGCGCGCCAGGGCGCGGTCGCTGCCTAGCAGAAGTTCGCTCATGTCGTGGCTCCTTCCTTCTTGAAGAGATCGCGGAACACGGGATAGATATCGTGCGCGCCAGCGACCTTGCGCATCGCGAAATTCGGCTTCGTGCTCTGCAGCTGGGCATATTCGTGCCACAGGTTCTGTTCGGCGTCGGCTACCTGCACGTAGGCGTAGTAGCGCACCATCGGCAGGATCGACTCGTCGAGGATCTGGCGGCAACGACCGCTGTCCTGGTGCCAGTTGTCGCCGTCGCTCGCCTGGGCGCCGTAGATATTCCAGTCGCCGCTGGTGTAGCGCGCGCGGATGATCTCGTCCATCAGCACCAGCGCGCTCGACACCACCGTGCCGCCGGTTTCCTTGGCGTGGAAGAAGTCCTGCTCGTTCACTTCCTGGGCCTGCGTGTGGTGCCGCAGGAAAACCAGTTCGATCTTCTCGTAGTGCCGCGTGAGGAACAGGTAGAGCAGCATGAAGAAGCGCTTGGACATGTCCTTGCGCGCCTCGTCCATCGAGCCCGACACGTCCATCAGGCAGAACATCACCGCCTTCGCGCTGGGCACAGGTACGCGCACCCGGTTGCGGTAGCGCAGGTCGATCGGATCGATGTAGGGCACGTGACGCGCCGTGCGACGCAGTTCGGCGATCGCCGCCTCGACGATGTCGATCTCGGCGAGCACGTCGGCTTCCGATGAATCGGGCTGCATGCGCAGCGCCGTCAGGCGCTCCTGGAGCCGGCGAAGCTCGGTGCGGTCGTCGCCGCCCAATGCGATGCGTCGGGCAAGCGCACCGCGCATGGAGCGCACCACGTGCAGGCTGCTCGGGTTGCCGTCACTCTTGAAGCCGGCGCGATGGCTCTTCCATTCGGGCACCTCGGCCAGTTGCGTGCGGATGAGGTGGGGCAACGCGAGGTCTTCGAAAAAGGCCTGCATGAACTCCTCGCGCGTGAGCTTGAAGACGAAGTCGTCTTCGCCCTCGCCGCCATCGCCCGCTTCGCCATTGCCCTGGCCGCCCCCGCCGCCGGCAGGCGGCCGCGCGACGCGGTCGCCCTTCAGGTATTCCTGGTTGCCCGGATGCACGTACTCGCGGTTGCCGCCTTGCGCATGACCGAACACCGGCTCGGACACGTCACGGCGCGGCAGGGTGATGTCTTCG
>CAIQMJ010001002.1 GCA_903872875.1 uncultured Variovorax sp. | reverse complement strand
GGCCGATGTTGCTCAGCATCTCCTGGAAGATTCGGAACACGGCCATCGCGGCGGGCTCCGGCAGCTCGAGCGCATCGTCGACCTGCATGTCCCAGGCGAGCTCGAGCTCGGCCGATTGCGCGAATTCATGGGCCTGCCATTCGAGCGCTGCCCACAGGCCCTGGTGATCGAGGATGCTGGGCCGCAGGTCGGTGATGATGCGCCCGACGTTGTCGACCGCGCGCTCGATCAGCTCGCTCATGTTGCTGCACTTGCAGCGCATCTGCTGGCGCATCTCCTGCGCAGCCTCGGGTGCGCGGCCCTGCTGTTCGCCCAGGCGCTTGCCGATCCAGTTGACGTCCATCTTCAGCGCGACCAGCAGGCTGCCGAGCTCGTCGTGCACCTCGCGCGCGATGCGGGTGCGTTCTTCCTCCCGCACCGAATCCATCCAGGCCGACAGCTCGCGCACCTGCTGCAGCGCGGCGCTGAGCTCGGCCGTGCGCTCGCCCACGCGCTGCTCCAGTTCCTGGCGCGACTGCTGCAGCGCGGCGGCAGCGCGCTTGCGCCCGGTGATGTCGACGAAGGCAATGACCGCGCCACGCACGACGCCGTCGTCCAGGATCGGATGGCTCGAATATTCGACCGCAAAGGACGATCCGTCGCGCCGCCAGAACACCTCGGTGTCGATGCGGCATGCGAGGCCGCGCCGGAAGGCGTTGAAGATCGGACAGTCGGTGTCGGCGTAAGGTGACCCGTCCGGGTGCGAGTGGTGCGTCAGCTCGTGCATGTTGCGGCCGATGACCTCCGCGGCCGGCCAGCCGAGCAGCTGTGCGCCTGCCCGGTTGATGAACATGCAATGCCCGTCGAGGTCGATGCCGAAGATGCCGTCGCCGGTCGATTCGAGCAGCAGGCTCAGCTGATGGCGCCACAGCGGATCGACACCGGCGTCTGCGGTGCGTGGCAGGGTCAGGGCCTGGTCTTGCATGCGGGCGGGGCATGCAATGGGTGTGCCACGCCGATGCACGACACCCGGCGCGAATCTCAAAGTCCCAGGTCGCTCAGGCCGGCATGGTCGTCCGGCCGGCGGCCCAGCGGCCAATGGAACAGCCGGTCGGCTTCCTCGATCGGCAGGTCGTTGATGCTGGCAAAGCGGCGCTGCATCAGGCCTTGCGGATTGAATTCCCAGTTCTCGTTGCCGTAGCTGCGGAACCACCGGCCGGAATCGTCATGGAACTCGTAGGCGAAGCGCACCGCGATGCGGTTGTCCGTGAAGGCCCAGAGTTCCTTGATCAGCCGGTAGTCGAGTTCGCGCGCCCACTTGCGCTGCAGGAAGGCGCGCACCGCCTCGCGCCCGATCGGGAACTCGGCGCGGTTGCGCCAGACGGTGTCTTCGGTATAGACGCCGGCGACACGATCGGGGTCGCGGGAATTCCAGGCGTCTTCGGCGCCACGGACCTTCTGGATCGCGGTGTCGAGAGTGAAAGGCGGGACGGGCGGACGGGTTTGCATGGTCGGGGCTCCTGGCGATGAGGGATCGGCGAGTAGACAGCTTTGTCTACATGGCGCGACGATACCAAGAGTAGACAGACCTGTCTACAATCATCCGATGACATCTGCCGAGCCCGCCGCCATGCCCTCCACCACGTCGAGCGCCGCGCGCGACCGCATTCTCGCGACCGCGCACGACCTGTTCTACCGCGACGGCATCCGCGCCACCGGCGTCGACCGGCTGATCGCCGAGGCGGGCGTGACCAAGGTCACCTTCTATCGACACTTCCCGAGCAAGGACGACCTGGTGCGCGCCTTCCTCGCCTATCGGCACGACGGCTGGATGGCCTGGTTCATCGACGCGCTGGGCCGGCGCGGCGCGGACATGCCGGCGCCCGACGGCAGCAGCCTGCTGCTGCTGGCCGATGCACTCGACGAGTGGTGCGCCCTGCCCGTCTTCCGCGGCTGCGCCTTCATCAACACGGTGGTCGAACTCGCCGACGCGCTGCCCGACGCGGTCGGCGTGGCGCGCGCACACAAGGACGACATGACCGAGGTGATCACCCAGCTGCTGCCCGCGAGCCCCGCACGCGAGGCGCTCGCGCAGGCGGCGGCCATGGCCTTCGACGGCGCGATCGTGCAGGCGCAGATGGCGCCCGACGCGGCGCGGCGCCGGGCCGCCGCGGATGTCTTGCGGCGGATGTTGCGGGCGCTCGTCGCGTCCGTGTAATGCATTACATAATCGACGGCGTCGTCATCGGGCCCACGGCCCCCCATTCAGATCGGAAGTCATCTTGGAGAGCAAACCGCGACGCGCCCGCGTCATGGACGTCGCGCGTGCGGCCGGCGTTTCGGTGGCGACCGTGTCACGCGCCTTCAACCTGCCGAACACCGTGAGCGAGGACGCGCGCGCCAACGTGCTGGAGGTGGCGCGCCGGCTCGGCTACACGCCCAACCCGGCGGCCAAGGCCCTGCGACTGCAGCGCTCGGGCATCGTCGGCGCGGTGTTCCCCACGACCGACTATGGCCTGTACGCACGCATGGTCGGCGGCTTCCAGAGCCGCATGAGCCAGGCGGGCTACCTGTCGGTGCTGCTCAACGTCGGCTTCGACAACTCGAAGATCTACGAGCCGGTGCGCCAGCTGGTCGACCGCGGCGTCGAGGCACTGATGCTGACCGGCCGCGTCGACGACCCGAAGCTGATGGCCTACCTGATCGACAACCACGTGCCGGTGGTCTGCACCTATTCGGCGCTTGCGCACTCGCCCTTCCCGTCGATCGGCGTCGACAACCATGCGGCGACGGCCAAGGTCATGAAGCACCTGCTGGGTCTCGGGCACCGCGAGTTCGCATTGTTCTCGGGGCCGACGCGCGGCAACGACCGCCAGCAGGAACGGCGCCGCGCGTTTCTGGAAGCACTGGAACAGGCCGGCATCGAAGGCGAGCCGCGCATCTACGAGGATTCGCTGGCCTATTCGCTCGACTACGGCGTACGGGCCTTTCGCACGCTGATGGAAACGCATCCCGAGGTCACAGCCGTGGTGTGCAACAGCGACACCTACGGCATGGCGGTGCTGAGCGAGGCACGGCGCCTGGGGATCCGGGTGCCGGAAGAACTGTCGGTGGTGGGCTTCGACGACAACGAGTTCGCGAAGCTGCTGGAGCCGCCGCTGACCACCGTGTCGGTGCCGACCGACGTGATGGGCGCGCGCGCCGCCGAAGCCCTGCTGGGCGTGCTCGACGACGGGCGGAAGGTGGAGGACGACGTGCTGCCCTCCGAGCTGGTGATCCGCGGCTCGACCGCCGCGGCACCACGCCGCGGCTGACTGGTCGCTTACTTCGTCGCGGCGACGATCTTGTCGTAGTAGGGCTTGGCCATCGGGAACTCGCCGAGCAGTTCCGGATGCACCGAGCGGCCGACCTGCATGAAGGGCTTCAGGTCCGGGTCGATGATCTTCACGCCGGTCTTCTTCATGGCGGCGAAGGCATCGGCGTAGTCCTTCTTGTACTGCGCGGTTGCGAAGGTGATGGCTTCGGCGGTCGCGTCCTTCACGATCTTCTGGTTGGCCGGCGACAGCGCGTCGTACTTGGCCTTCGACATCACGATCAGCGCCGGCATGTACATGATCTTCAGGTTCGCGTAGGTCTTCGACACCTCGATGAAGCGGTCCTGCAGGAACACGTCGGGCGAGTTCTCGGCCGCATCGACCGCGCCGTTCTGCAGCGCGGTGTAGAGCTCGGTGTAGGCCATCGGCGTGGGCTGCGCGCCGAGCGCCTGATAGGCCTTGACGTAGCCCGGTCCCTGGATCACGCGGATCTTCAGGCCCTTCATGTCCTCGACCTTGTTGACCACCTTGCCGTTGGTGAAGATGTTGCGCTCCAGCGCCGAGATGAAGCCCAGGCCGACCAGGTTGTACCTGGGCATCAGGTCGAGCATCTCGCGGCCGATCGGACCCTGCAGCACGCCGTTGATCTGGTCGAGGCTGCTGAACAGGTACGGGAACGAGAACACCGTGTACTCCTTGGCGAAGCCTTCGACCGGTGCCTCGCCGGTGACCACCACGTCGAGCGTGCCGGTACGGGCCGACTGCAGCATCTTCACCTCGCCGCCGAGCTGGCCGCCGGGGAACACGCTGGCCTTGATCGCGCCGCCGGACTTCTGGTTCACGACTTCGGCGAACTTGGCTGCCGCGGCGTGGTAGTGGCTGGTGGTGGTGAGCACGTGGCCGATCGACATCTCCATCGGCTGGGCCGATGCGGTGCCGGCGCCCGCCAGCGCAAAGGCCAGGACGAGGGCGGTGGAAAGACGGGCGAAGCGTGGAGTCATGGTGTTCCTTGATCGAGGGACTGAAGGGATGGAAGGGAGAAAGAAAGGACGGATGACGCCAGCCGTCACAGCAGGCCGAGCGACAGCCCCGGCACGAAGCTGATGACCAGCGCATCGAGCGTGAGCACGCCCAGGAAAACCAGCAGCGGACGCGTCATCGCGTCCATCGACACGCCCGAGATCTGGCTGGCGATGGTCAGGTTGACGGCCACCGGCGGCGTGACCATGCCGGTCGCGACGTTGATGATCATGATGATCCCGAAGTGCACCGGGTCGATGCCGTAGGTCTGCGCGATCGGTGCGAGGATCGGACCCAGGATCAGGATGGTGGCGAGCGCTTCCATGAAGGTGCCGATGACGAACAGCACGACGTTGACCAGCAGGATGAAGACGACCGGCCCGGTCGCGACCTGCGCGATCAGCTGGCCCAGGTACTGCGGCACCTTGTTGACGGTGAGCGCATAGCCGAAGAGCGCCGCGAAGCCGACGATCAGCATGACCATGCCGGTCATGACGGCGGCCTCGTTGAGGGTGTGGACCAGGTCCTTCCAGCTGATCTCGCGGTACACCAGCCCGCCGACCACGAAGCCGTAGACCACGGCCACGACCGAGGCCTCGGTCGCGGTGAACACGCCGGAATAGATGCCGCCCAGGATGATCACCGGCATCAGCAGCGCCAGGCCGGAGTCGAGCCCGACGCGCACCACCTCGCGCAGCCATTCGCGCGGCGACACGCGCTTGACCTCGTCGAAGTCCTTGATCTTGGCCATCACGCAGACCGCGACGATCAGCGAGAGGCCGACGAACACGCCCGGCAGGATGCCGGCGATGAACAGGCTGCCGATCGACACGTTGGCGACCAGGCCGTAGATGACCATCGGCAGCGAGGGCGGAATGATCGCGCCCAGCTCGCCGCCGACCGCAACCAGTGCCGCGGCGAAGGGCTTGGGGTAGCCCTTCTTCACCATCGCCGGGATCATCGTGCCGCCGACCGCCGCGGTGGTGGCGGAGGACGAGCCCGACATGGTCGAGAAGAACATGCAGGTCAGCACCGACGCCGCGCCGACGCCGCCGCGGATCCAGCCCACGAGCGCGATGGCCAGCGCGATCAGGCGGCGCGAGATGCCGCCGGACTTCATCAGGTTGCCGGCCAGCACATAGAAGGGAACGGCCAGCAGCGCAAAGGAGTCGAGCGCCTCGAACACGTTCTGCGGGACCGTGATCAGGTCCATGTTCAGGCTCTTCAGGGCAATGATGGCGCAGATGCCCATCACCGCGAAGATCGGGATCGCGGCGGCCAGCAGGATGGCCATGGAGCCGAATATCAGCATGGTGGAGTCCTCGGGATTCGGTAGGGAGATGGTCGAGGGACTGAATCAGACGAGCGAAGGCTCGCTCGAGGGTGCGACGACGGCGGTCGCGGCCGCGGCGTGGTGCGCCGCCGCCTCGCGCTGCCGGTACATGCCCTCGAACAGCCGGACCAGGATGTTCCAGATGGTCAGCACCGCGCCGACCGGCAGCGACATGTAGACCCACGACATCGGGATGTTCATGACGGTCGAGGATTCGCCGGCGCCGAACTCGACCCAGCGCATGCCGAACCAGACCAGCGAGGCCAGGAACGCGATGGTGACCACATAGGACAGTGCCTTGATGCGCCAGGCCAGTTGCGGCGGCACGGCGTCGACCAGCGACTCGACCGCGATCAGATCGCCGGCGCGCGAAGCCACCGCCGCGCCGATGAAGATGCACCACACCATGAGGTAGCGCGCCAGCTCTTCCGACCACGGCGCCGACACGTTGATGCCCAGCCGCGGCAGCAGGAAGCGCACGAGGATCTGCGCGAACACCACGACCACCATCAGGCCCAGCATCGCGCCGACGGCGT
>CAIQMJ010001001.1 GCA_903872875.1 uncultured Variovorax sp. | reverse complement strand
GCATTCGCGGCCGAAGGCGGCAAGCACCTCGGGCTTGACCGCGAGGCCGGCCAGCGGATGGCCGGCGCCGAGCGGCTTGCCCATGGTCACGATGTCGGGCACCACGCCGTGGCGCTGGAAGCCCCACATCGCGTCGCCCGTGCGGCCGAGCCCGGCCTGCACCTCGTCGGCGATGAGCACGCCACCGGCGTCGCGCACCGCGGCGACCGCTTCCTGCAGAAAACCGGGCGGGTCGGTGAAGATGCCGTCGCTCGAGAAGGACGTGTCGACCAGCAACGCGGCCGGTCGCAGCCCGTGCGCCTTCAGGTCGGCGATGGCCTCGCGCACGCCGGCCGCAAAGGCCGCGCCCAGGTCGGCCGGCGCGATGCGGTAGCTGTCGGGCGCAGCCACGGTGCGCACCGCGTCGCCGAGCCGCACGAACTTGCCGAGCGATGGCGAGGCCTCGGCGATCGATGCGGTGACACCGTGGTACGCGAAGCGGGTGACGATCAGCCCCTCGGCCTTCGTGTGGGCGCGCGCGATGCGCATGGCCAGGTCGTTGGCCTCGCTGCCGGTGCAGGTGAACATCGCATGCGCGAGTTCCGACGGCAGCGTGGCGAGCAGCCGCTCCGCATAGTCGAGCACGCCCTCGTGCAGGTAGCGCGTGTGGGTGTTGAGCACGCCGGCCTGCCGCGCGATGGCCTCGACCACGTGCGGATGGCAGTGGCCGACCGAGGCGACGTTGTTGTAGGCGTCGAGATAGCGCCGGCCGTCGGCGTCGTACAGCCACACGCCCTCGCCGCGCACCGGATGCAGCGGCCGTTCATAGAACAGGCGGTAGGCCGGGCCGAGAACGCGCGCGCGGCGCGCCATCAGGGCTTCGGTGGCGGGGTCGATGTCGGGCATGTGTGCGCCTCTTCGTTCGGCTTCAGGCTTCGGTTCAGTTCAATGCGCAGGCGGCGCGAAAGCGCGCGGTCGCGGCACCGGCACCGATGCGCTCGCAGGCTTCCAGCCGGGCCCACGACAACGGGTTGTTGCGCAGCAGGTAGGCCGCGTTCTCGGGATGGCGCGCTGCGCGCCAGCCGCTGATGGCGACCACCATCGCGAGCCGTGCGGCGATCAGCGTGAACAGCACGCCGAGCTCGGCATCGGCCAATGGCCGCACCGCGTGATAGGCCGCGACGAAGGGCACGATGTCGGCCAGCGGATCTTCGCCGGTGCCCATCTGGTAGGCCGCGGCCACGGCCAGGTCGTCGATGGCGGGCGCCCGCACCATGTCGCCGAAGTCGAGGATGGCGGCGATGCGGTCGGTGTCGGCCGCGTCGACCAGCACGTTGTAGATGTTGAAGTCGTTGTGGATCGGCTGCGCCGGCAGCGTGCGCAGCACCGGCTTGCCGTCACTCGCGAAGCGGTCGAGCGCGCGTTCGGCCAGCGCACGGCGCGCAGGTTCGGCGATGTGCGCGAGCAGGCCGCGCACGCCGTCGGCGCGCTGCACGTCCCACGGCAGCGGCAGCTCGCCGGCCGGATGGTCGAAGCCCTGCAGCGCAAGGTCGAGCCGCGCCAGCATGCGCGCCAGGTTCTGCTGCTGAAGCGGCGTGCGCGGCGCCTCGGGCAGCGGCAGGCCGGGCAGGTAGGTGAAGACGCGCGCCACGCGCTGCCGGCCGTCGCCGGGGTCGCACAGCAACGACGGCGCGCCGTCCAGCGCGGGCACGATGCGCTGCACCGGCAGCGACGGATCGGCGCGTGCCAGGTGCAGCAGCGCCTGCGTCTGGAAGTCGGCCACCAGCGCGGTCTCGGCCGGGTGCGAGACCTTCAGCATGTAGCGTGCACCGTCGGCCGTGGCGAAGCGGTAGTTGCGGTCGCGCTCGCCGGTCAGCGGCTTCATCTCGCCCGTGATGCCGAAGCGCTCGCGCGCCAGCGTGCGCACCCAGTCTTCGTCGAGCTCGGGCGAGCCCTGGCTCAGCACCTGGGCGTCGTCCAGTCCGGCGTCGTCCGTCATGCTGCCGCCGCGAAGCCGCGCAGCGCGCTCGCGATGTTCGGGCCCAGGTCGTCCGACAGGTAGCCGCCCTCCTGCACCAGCACGGTCGGCAGCCCCAGGCGCGCGATCTCGCCGAGCAGCAGCGTGAAGTCGGGCGTGCGGATCTTCATGCCCTTGTACGGGTCGTGCTCGTGCGCGTCGAGGCCGAGCGCCACCACGAGCGCACCGGGCGCGAAGGCACGGATGCTGTCGCACGCATCGCGCAGCGCGGGCAGGTAGCCGTCGACATCGGTGCCCAGCGCCAGCGGCTTGTTGATGTTGTAGCCCAGGCCTTCGGCCTCGCCGCGCTCGTGCGCATAGCCGGTGAAGAAGGGCGTGAAGTTGCGCGGATCGCCGTGCAGCGAGATCGTCAGCACGTCGCTGCGGCGATAGAAGATGCCCTGCGTGCCGTTGCCGTGGTGCACGTCGATGTCGAGGATCGCGACGCGCGCATGCGCCTGGCGCAGGTGCTGCGCGGCAATGGCCACGTTGTTCAGGTAGCAGAAGCCGTTGGCGCGGTCGACGTAGGCATGGTGGCCCGGCGGACGGCACAGCGCATAGGCCGCACGCTCGCCGTCCATCACCAGCTGCGCCGCATGCGTCGCCATGTGGGCCGAGGCGGTGGCGGCGGCCCAGGTGTGGGCGCCGATCGAGCAGGCCGCGTCGCCCATGTGGAAGCCGGCCTGGCCGACCACGCTCTCCGGGTAGCTGCACGGCTGGCCGGGGAACGGATGGATGTTGGGCATGACCTCGGGCGACGGGTCGTCCAGCAGTTGCCAGCGCGCATGCGCGGTCTCCAGGAAGCGCAGGTATTCGGGCGTGTGGATGGCGGCGCGCGGTGCGGCGCCGAAGTCCTGTCCGGCCACGATCTCGTGGCCTTCCCGCCGCACCGCCTCCAGCAGGCGGAACGCGCGCTCGGGCTGCTCGTTGCTGCGCTTGAGCTTGCCGCGCACCATGAAGAGCTGCGGATCGTGGTCCTTGTGGGTGTCGGTGTAGACGACTTTCATCGGGCGGCTCCTTCGGTGGAAATCAGTCGGCCGTGGCCGGCGTGCCGTGCTGTTCGACGAACAGCGCGCGTACGTTGCGCCAGGCGTCCTCCAGGTGCACGCGCATCGCGGCCTGGGCGGCCGGCGCGTCGCGCCGCATCAGCGCGTCGACGATCGGCCGGTGGAAGGCAGCGACCGATGTCGGGTCGTGGTAGACCGCGTCGATCAGCGCGATGACCATGCGCATCTCGGTCTGGATGTTCTGGTAGATGCGCAGCAGGTGCGCGTTGCCGGAGAGCTCGCAGATCAGCATATGCAGCGCCAGGTCGCTGCCGATGCGCTCGTGTTGCGGCAGCGTGGGCGCCTGCTGCACCATCGACTCGACCAGCGTCCGCACGCGCGCCAGGCCGGCGTCGCTGGCCTTGCGGCAGGCCAGCTCGATCGAGGTCAGCTCCAGGCTCAGGCGCACCTCGTACAGGTCGTCGATCTCCTGCACGCTGATGGTCCGCACCGCGAAGCCGTGGCGCGGCCGGGCCACCAGCACGCCCTGGCGTTCGAGCCGGCGCGCGGCCTCGCGCACCGGCGCGCGGCTGATCCCCATGCGGCGCGCGATGTCGGCTTCCACGATGCGGCTGCCCGGTCGCAGCCGGCCTTCGACGATGGCGCGCGTGAGCTGCGCCTCGACCAGGCCGACCAGGTCGGTCGCCTCGACCGACTCGAAGATCGCATCGTCCGAAGACGGCGATGCGGAAGGCGAAGAAGGAAATGCCATGGT
This sequence comes from uncultured Variovorax sp., assembly GCA_903872875.1. Lineage (GTDB taxonomy): Bacteria > Pseudomonadota > Gammaproteobacteria > Burkholderiales > Burkholderiaceae_C > Variovorax. Next base: position 306 of record CAIQMJ010001001.1, on the reverse strand, counting down.
CTGTTCTTGTCTCGTTGTGTCTGTCGTTGCGCGTGTCCCCGGGCCGGACGCGATGCCGTCTCAGCGCGCGGCGGCGCGGCCGCGGCCCGCGCCCGTGCCCGCGCGCGCCAGGTAGATGCCCGCGGCCATGATCAGCGCAATGCCCGCCATCGCCAGCCCGTCGGGCGGCTTGTGGAACCAGAAGGTGCTGAAGCCGACCGCCAGCAGCAGCTGGAAGTAGTTGAGCGGCGCGAGGATCGACGCCTCGACCCGCTCGAAAGCGGCCAGCAGCAGCCATTGCGCCGCCGCGCTGCAGGCGCAGATCGG
>CAIQMJ010001000.1 GCA_903872875.1 uncultured Variovorax sp. | reverse complement strand
TCTTGCGTCATGCACAGCGAAGGCACCTTGAGCTTGTCCACGAGCAGCTTGAGCAGGGCGACTTCGGCATCACGCGCCTGCACGACACGCAGCAGCGAGTCGACGGTGTGGGGCGCGTTGGCGGTGTTCGGCACGCCCTCTACTATGCCATCGGACCTACCCGTCATTGCCTCCAGGAGGAGGAGTCAGCAGACGAATTCCGGACAGCGATTCAAGCCGCGAGCGCGGGCTGATCGGTGCGCGTGGGCATGCGCCAGTCGATGCCTTCGAGCAGCATGGACAGCTGTGCCGGCGAGAGCGAGACCTTGCCCCCTTGTGCCTGCGGCCAGACGAAGCGGCCGCGCTCCAGACGCTTGGCCAGGAGCAGCAGGCCCTGGCCATCGAACCACAGGACCTTCAGCATGTCGCCGCGCCGGCCGCGGAAGACGAAGACGTGACCGCAGAACGGATTGGCCTCCAGCGCCGTCTGCACCATCGCCGACAGGCCGTTGAATCCCTTCCTCATGTCGGTATGGCCGGCGACGATCCAGACGCGGGTGCTGGTGGGAAGGCCGATCACGCCAGCGCCTTGAGCGTCTGCAGCACATGGCGCACGCTGGCCTCGTCGACCGCACCGCGCAGTCGCACCCGCGCACCGCCGACATCGATCTCGATGGTCCCGGCGGCTTGACGAGGCGCCGCCAGCGTTGGTGAGGGGCATGGCACGGGCGGCGCCGCTTCAATGGTGATGGGCAGCAGCATTGGCGAAGGACCTGATGGCGCCGGCGTCGGGGGCCGCTCTGGCGCGCTCAAGTGCATCCGGCGCCATGCGAACAGCAGGTTCGAATTGATGCCGGCTTCCAGCGCGACGGCGGCCACCGACGCGCCGGGCACCAGGCTGCGCGCGACCAGCTCGCGCTTGAACATCGGGCTGTGCTCGCGCCGACGGCGCTTGCTCGGGGTGTCTTGATCGTTCATTGATGTGCATTAGCAGTTCTTGATGCACACGACCGCCGTGCGCACCGAACAGCCAATCCTGCTCAAAGCCTTCAACAAAAACAGAGGGTGCTGAGATGACGCTTACGTCCAGACGAACGGCTTACAGTTTTCGTTGTACTGGCTGACGAAGCTGTCGATCTTGCAGTTCAGTTCCTTGACGCTCTTGAACAAGCCGCGCCGAATCGCCTTGTCGGTGATGATGGCGAAGAAGCACTCGACCTGGTTGAGCCGACTGGGCCACTTCCTCACCGTGGCTCAGTTGAGCCCCGGCGCTTGCGCTACGTCGGTGCTGGCCCCGTCTTCGCCTTCGCAGGCCAACACGATTCGCGCACGCAATGCCGATGCGGCCGGCAGCGATCTCGATCTGACCATTGATGCCAGCTCTGCTCGCTCGCCTTCGGTCAGGCTGATGCTGGTCGTGCGCGTGTACGCGTTGGGCATGGGGCATCTATCTCCGAGGACGCCTTATCCCACCCAATTCTTATGCCTATGGATTAACGGGACAGGACACTAGATGGTCGATTGGCTTACGCCTACTCGCGCACCATTGTGATCGATGGCCAAAGAAGAATAGCACGCTCCGTCTCCCGAATGTCTGGACCTCTCTTCAAGGAAGGCGAGGCGCCATCGGGCAAAGAGGCGGCGACCGGCTATCTAGTCCTGCGGATTTAATATGGATTCACGCATTTGAAGTTCGATGCGTCATCAGTGGTTCCTTGACCGTTGTAGCGCGCTACCTTTGGATAGGCACACAGCGGCCGAGTGCGGATCGTAACTCCAGCCTGAACCTGGGACGCAATGATCGAGTCTGGAGGCACACCCTTTTCAGACCATGCCATCAGAGCACGGAACACGTCACGCTCAGGGGTGGCGGGAACGATGCCGCTGGAGCCCTGGCCAAACTGATTGGGACCAGCGCCACCGCTGCAGTGGCCCATACCTGGCACCATATAGAGTCGGGAGAACTCGTCGGCATTCTTCACGGCGGATTTCATTCGATCGTAGTAACGGACCGTGCCTTGCGGCATGATCAAATTGTCCGCCCATCCGTGATACAGGATCACTTTCCCGCCACGCTTCTTAAAGTTAGAAATGTCCGGGTTGTCAGTTGCCATCAGCGGCCCAACCATCCGTTGATTGTCGTGGAAGAATGCTTCATAGCTCGCAACAGTGAGAGTACTCCAGTCCCATGTCGGGTCGAAGTAAACCCAATAGCGCGCCTGTTCGATCGGAATCGGGAATGGGGTCGCACCGGCCAAGGAACTGATGTCTGATCCACGTTCGATGCCAGGCCACAATAGATCGCCCGCTGTATTGCGTGCTCCACCCCAGATCCGCTGGACGGCGCTGGCCTCGCTCGGGCTGAGACACGTCCCATCGGTGGCAGCGCACCCTACTCGCGTGATGTTCGTGTCTTGGCGCGGATCGTAGGTGCAACTGCGGGGGTCGTCTATAACTCCGTCTATGACGCCATCTGTGCCGTCGCACGCTGCCAACACGCGGCTGTTTAGCAGATTGCGCTTGGCACTAGACAAGGGGGTAACACCTTCTGCCTTCATGACGACCTGGGGCCAGATCTGATAGGCTTGGAACCGGTCCCAATGCATCGCAGGCGCTCCGGCCAAGATCGCGTCGTAGTCTTCGGGATAGCGCTGCGCCATCATCTTGCCCTGACGACCTCCAGTAGAACAGCCGTACCAGTAAGAGCGCACTGGATCTTGCCCGTATTATGCCTTTGTGACTAGCTTTCCGACAGAGGCCATAAGGTGCTCAGACCGAAATGCGAAGTCCTCTTGAAGTTGTGTATTCGGCTTGCCTAGCTCAGCCATGCCGAACGCGCCATCCAGGGCAAAGGTTGAATGGCCAGTATCGGTGGTAACGCCGGCAAAACCCTGCCGAACGGAGTCTTGAGCGATCACCGGGGTGCCGCCCGCATATACACCATTTCCCTCTGCACGGAATCTTCCGTTCCATGCTTTCAGGGGCATGGATACCCAAATATTGATGGCAGGGTCTACCTTGAGCTTGACCAAACAGTACTGAATGCTTGGCGACCCTGTCATAGTCTCTTGGGTTACGCCCAGTATTGTGATCGCCTTGTCTGCCGTATAGGTAATCGAACCGATACCCTGCATTGTGCAAGCGGCTTTAGCATCAATAGACAAATTGTCTGCTACTGCGGGTAGCTGAGAAATTGTCTCCGCCTCTGTGGGTAGCGGCGGAGGAGAGTCCGTTTCTGTGAGCGGAGGGATTGTAGGGTCCGGCGGAGCGGACGTATGCGGCGGTAGAGCCGTGGTACTGTCACTATTTCCGCCACCGCATGATGTCAAGATTGCGGCTATGAGCACGGTTGTTGCGCAAGCCCGAAGCCGCGAAAGTCTGATTGATGTATTCAAGAAAGGTCTCCTCGGCAAAGCTCGGATTTCAGCCGAAGTATTAATACGTGTCTTACAGAATCGAGTCGAATTTACAGAAGAATCGCACCTATTCGGGTAAGCACCAAGGTTCTGAGGAAAGCGGGACTCCTACCAGCGCACGGTTCGCACGCGCCGTGTAAAATCGAGCGGTTTTCGCGACTTGCGACTTTCGTGGCACGCGCCGTTTGACCGATCTAGTAGTGTCAACAGCGCAACGGGACAATGCGCCGGCATTCCCACCAGGATTCCTGGGCGTCGAAAAGAAAAGAGGGCTTTCGACTTCGCGAACGTTCTTGGATGCAGCTTTCGGCGACATCTGGCGACAGCCCAGTGTTTGATGGGTAGTCTTCGTGATGACGACTGCTCGTCGGCGGCTGTTGAATTCCGCCCATCTCTGACCCTAGTGTCGTGAGTTAGAAGTTCGCAGACAAAACCTCTCGACGCTCGCGAGGATGTCGTCGGCGGTCTTTGACCAGACAAAGGGCTTCGGCTTGGCATTGTTGATGTCCAGGTACTCCCGGATGGTCTGCTCGAGTTGTCGTGTGGAGCGGTGTGTGCCGCGACGGATGCGTCGCTGCGTGAGGGTTGCGAACCAGCGCTCGACCTGATTGAGCCATGACGCCGAAGTCGGCGTGAAGTGCACATGAATGCGTGGATGGCGGGCCAGCCAGGATTTGATTGATGCCGTCTTGTGCGTGCCGTAGTTGTCCATGACCAAATGAAGGTCCAGCACCGCCGGCACGCTGGCCTCGACGGTGCGCAGGAACTGCAGGAACTCGCTGCTGCGGTGGCGGCGATGCATCTCACCAATGACCGAGCCGGTGGCGATGTCCAGGGCCGCAAACAAGGTAGTCGTGCCGTGACGCTCGTAGTCGTGGGTACGCCGCTCGGGGATTCCGGGTGCGAGCGGCAGCAAGGGTTGCGTGCGGTCCAGCGCCTGGATCTGGCTCTTCTCGTCCACGCACAGCACCATCGCCATCAAAGGCGGATCCATGTAAAGGCCGACGATGTCGCGCACCTTCTCAACGAACATCGGATCGCTCGACAGCTTGAAGGTTTCCTGACGGTGTGGCTACAAGCCGAAAGTACGCCAGATGCGTGAGACGGCCGTATGCAATGGGATGAACGCCCCCACCCGTTGACGGCATCAACCTGCCAAAGTGGCGACGTTGATCAACCACTTGAACCGAGAGGGGCGTCCACCATGAAACTTTCGACTGTCGGCATCGACCT
>CAIQMJ010000999.1 GCA_903872875.1 uncultured Variovorax sp. | reverse complement strand
GGATCAGCCCGTGGATGCCCGATTCGATCTGCCAGTCGACATAGCGCTCGAGCGCGGGAATGTCGACCGCCCCTTCGGCGTCGAAGGGCGTGACCATGATGGTGTAGGTGCCGCGGAAGTCGGTCATGTCGGAGAGTCGTTGAAGAAGTTGCCGATGATCAGCGGGCGTTGTCGAGCAGGCCGGCCGCGACCAGCGCGGCGCGGATGCGCTGGGTTTCGTCGTCGCTCACCGGCAGCAGCGGCAGCCGCGGCGCCGGATGCGACAGGCGGCCGAGCAGGTGCAGCGCGGTCTTCATGCGGTTGTGGATGTCGAGGTACGGTGCGCGATAGAACACGCGGCACAGCGGCACGAGCCGGTCGTTCACCGCGCGCGCTGCATCGAGCTTGCCGGCCGCGACGGCTTCGTGCATCTCGACCAGCAGCGGCGCCACCACGCTGCCGATGCCCGACAGGATGCCGTCGGCACCATAGGTGAGCGACGCGAAGAGCCAGCCATTGTTGCTGGACAGCATGGTCACCGGGCGATCAAGCCGGCGCAGGGCGCGCAGGCTGTCCTCGTACAGGTCGGGCACGTCGCTGCCGTCCTTGATCGCGACGATCTCCGGCACCTCGTTGCACAGCCGCACCAGCATGTCCACCGAGAACGCCTGGTTCGACGCGCGCGACAACTGGAACAGCACGATGGGCAGCGACGTCGCGCTGGCCACGTCCTTGACGTAGCGCAGGATCATTTCGGGCCGCAGCGCAGCGCCGCTGCCGAACATGGCCGGGGGAAACAACAGCAGCGCCGAGGCACCGGCCTCGGCCGCATCGACTGCCAGCGCGCGGGCGTCACGCGGGTCCTCGGCAACGACGCCCGCCACCACCGGCACCGAACCGGCAGCGCCGACCGCCATGCGCACGACATGCGCCCGCTCCGCGCGGCTGAGCGACGAGGTCTCGCCGGCGTGGCCGTTGACCACCACGGCACGGACGCCGGGCGTCGATGCGACCTCGCGGACATGGGCCGCAAGCGCCGTGTCGTCGATGGCGCCCTCGGGCGTGAAAGGTGTGAGCGTGGCGGGCCAGATGCCGCCCACGCCGGTAACGGGAAATGTCATGGGACTCGATCGGATAAGTGGCGGCGAGTATGCAATATCAATGCAATCGTTTGCAAATATCCACCGAAAGTACTCGATTTTTCAAAAATCCTTGTTGACCACCCGTTGCGGACTGCCCTACATTCCGCTCATGCAATCGTTTGCAATAAATATCATCGGCGAGGCTTCCAAGTGACGGTCACGTTGCGCGATGTGGCGCGTGCCGCCGACGTGTCCATCGCCACTGCCTCGCGCGCCCTGGCGGGTTCCAGCCTGATCAACCAGGCCACGCAGAAGCACGTGGTCCAGGTCGCTGCGGCCATCGGCTACCGCACCAATACGGTGGCTCGCGCACTCAAGACACGCAAGTCGCGCCTGATCGGCCTGACCGTCCACAACCTCGAAAACGCATCGTTTCGCGTGCTCGCCTCGGTCGTCCAGGCGCGCATGCAGGCCCTCGGCTATCAGGTCATCCTGAGCATCAGCAACGACGATGCCGAGCAGGAACGCGAGATCCTCAAGACACTCGTCGACCACAGCGTCGACGGGCTGATCGCCGTTCCCACCGGCAGCAACGGTGCCCAGCTGCTGGCCATGGAGCACTCCGACATTCCGGTCATCTGTGCGGTTCGTCGCGTCGCCGGCGCCTCGCTCGAGTCGATCCTGGCGGCGGACATGGAAGGCGCCTATGCCGGAACGCAGCACCTGCTGGGGCTGGGTCATCGGCGGATCGGACTCATCGTCGGGCCTGGCGACACGACGTCCGGCAAGGAACGTCTGGCGGGCTACACGCGGGCCATGCAGGAAGCGGGCCTGACCGTGGAACCCGCCCCCGTCCAGCGCGGCCGCTATCTCCCGGAAACCGGCGTGGCGGGCGCCAACGCACTGCTGTCGCTCGCGGCGCCACCCACGGCCATCTTCGTGGCGAACCACGAGTCGTCGGTCGGCGTGCTGCGCGTGGTGTCCGAGCGCGAACTGTCGATCCCTTCCGACCTTTCCCTGCTGTTCTACGAGGACTCGCCCTGGTTCGAATGGCAGCGGCCCGCGATCAG
>CAIQMJ010000998.1 GCA_903872875.1 uncultured Variovorax sp. | reverse complement strand
GTCGGGTTGACCTTGCCCGGCATGATCGACGAACCCGGTTCGTTCTCGGGAATGCTCAGTTCGCCGATGCCGCTGCGCGGACCGCTGGCCAGCCAGCGCACGTCGTTGGCGATCTTCATCATGCTGGCGGCCAGCGTCTTGAGCGCGCCGTGCGCATGCACCAGCGCGTCGACCGACGCCATCGCCTCGAACTTGTTCGGTGCGGTGATGAAAGGCAGGCCCGTGAGCTTGGCGAGTTCGGCGGCGACCTGCTCGGCGTAGCCCTTCGGCGCGTTGAGTCCGGTGCCGACGGCCGTGCCGCCCAGCGCCAGTTCGCTCAGGTGCGGCAGCGCGGCACGCACGTGCGCCTCGCCATGCGCGAGCTGCGCCACATAGCCCGAGAACTCCTGGCCCAGCGTGAGCGGCGTCGCATCCTGCAGATGGGTGCGGCCGATCTTCACGATGTCCATGAAGGCGATCGATTTCTGCTCGAGCGTGCTTCGCAGCTTGGCGATGGCCGGCAGCAGCTTGTGCGTGAGCGCCTCGACCGCAGCCACGTGCATGGCGGTCGGGAACACGTCGTTGCTCGACTGGCTGCGGTTGACGTCGTCGTTCGGGTGCACCAGCCGGCCCTCGCCGCGTTCGCCACCGAGTATTTCGCTGGCGCGGTTGGCCAGCACCTCGTTGACGTTCATGTTGCTCTGCGTGCCCGAGCCGGTCTGCCAGACGACCAGCGGGAATTCGTCCGGGTGCTTGCCGGCGATGACTTCATCGGCGGCGGCCACGATCGCGCTCGTCTTCTTTTCATCCTGCAGGCCCAGCGCGTGGTTGACCACCGCGGAGGCGCGCTTCACCTGGGCCAGCGCCTTGATGATCTCGCGCGGCTGCTGCTCGCCGGAGATGTCGAAGTTCTGCAGCGAACGCTGCGTTTGCGCGCCCCACAGCTTGTCGGCCGGCACATCGATCGGTCCGAAGGTGTCGCGCTCGGAACGGGTCTTGGGGGAAGTCGTCATGGAAAAAAGCTCCGCAGTCATGGAAGAAAGCGCCCGCACGCGGACGCCGGGCAGAGTATCGGACGAATGGGAATGGATCGCATCTGACGAGGCCATTGTCGGACCGCCGACAGCCCGATACGTCGAGCGGCACGACCCCTTCATGCACAAAAGTCATAAAACAACTTCAGACGACCGACAAGTCATGACGATTTCGTCGGTCGTCGACATCAACGCACATCCCGCCGCAATGCTTGCGCGCGCCGTGCCGCAAGGATATCGGCATGGTGTTCCAGTCCTTCGCGCTGATGCCGCACATGACGGTGCGCGAGAACGCCGCCTTCGGCCTGGAACGATCGGGCACCGGCAAGGCTGAACAGCTCGCGCAGGCCGACAGATCGGCGCCTGCACTTTCGCGACGCAGACCCGATGACGATGAACAAGCCGATTGGAGCACCCCGCCGAATGAAGAAGACGCAACTCATCGCACGCTGCCTGCTGCCCATCGCTTTCGTGGCTCCGACATCGCGGAGCTGTTCGATACCGACCCACGCACACCGGCCGATCTTCGGCGGCTGGCTTGCCGACGCGCGTGCCGCTGCAAAGTAGAGCGGCAGCGTCGGCCTGATGGTGGCTGAGATAATCGCAGGGCTTCCGCGTTTGTATTCCCCACCAAAAAACACCCCACCATGACGACCACGATCCAGCAGGCCGACCTGATCGAATCGATCAGCGCCGCGCTGCAGTACATCAGCTACTACCACCCCACCGACTACATCGCGCACCTGGCCAAGGCCTATGACCGCGAACAGAGCCCGGCCGCCAAGGACGCGATCGCGCAGATCCTGACCAACAGCAAGATGAGCGC
>CAIQMJ010000997.1 GCA_903872875.1 uncultured Variovorax sp. | reverse complement strand
TGGGCATGGGCGACATGCTCTACATGCCGAGCGGTACCGGCCTGCCGATCCGCGTGCACGGCGCCTTTGTCAGCGACGAGGAGGTGCATCGTGTGGTGGCCTACCTCAAGTCACAAGGGGAGCCGGACTACATCGAAGGGGTGCTCGAAGGTGGAACTGTCGACGGTGACGGCGATCTGAACGGAGACGGTGGCGGTGATGCCGAGAAGGACCCGATGTACGACCAGGCGGTCGAAGTGGTCCTGAAGAATCGCAAGGCCAGCATCTCGCTGGTGCAGCGCCACCTGAAGATCGGCTACAACCGCGCCGCGCGGCTGGTAGAGGACATGGAAAAGGCCGGGCTTGTAAGCGCCATGAGCACCAGCGGCCAGCGCGAAATCCTGGTGCCTGCGCGCACCGAATGACGAATGGACGACAACGAATGCTGAAGAAATTGCTTGCTGTTTCCCTGATCGCTGCGGCTGGCAATGCGCTGGCGGGCGGCATGGAAAGCCTGGAGTCCTTCGTCAGGACGGCGAAGTCGGGCCGTGCTGACTTCACGCAGACCGTGACTGCGCCATCGCGCGATGGTCAGCCGGCGCGCATCAAGACCTCCAGCGGCACCTTCGAATTCCAGCGGCCGGGCAAGTTCAAGTTCGACTACCGCAAGCCCTTTGCGCAAAGCATCGTGGCCGATGGTCAGAGTCTCTGGCTGTATGACGCTGAACTCAATCAGGTGACGCAGCGCACCCAGTCGCAAGTGCTGGGTTCCACGCCGGCCGCGCTGATTGCATCGGCCTCCGACCTGACGGCGCTCCGGGCTGATTTCACGCTGGAGGCAGCGCCGGAGCGGGACGGCCTGCAATGGGTCAAGGCCACTCCGAAGACGAAGGACGGTCAGTTGCAGAACGTGCAGGTCGGTTTCCAGGGCGATGCGCTCGCGGCGCTGGAGATCCTCGACAGTTTCGGCCAGCGCTCCGTGCTGAAGTTCAGCAAGGTCGAAGTCAATCCTGCGCTCGGTGCGGGCACCTTTGCCTTCAAGACGCCGGCCGGCGCCGACGTAGTCAAGCAGTAAGGCTTCGCGTCTCGGCGGGTCGGCGGCGCGCCGAGCGTTGTCAAGCGAGAATCCGCCCCCCGCCATGGCCAATTCCACCCATATTCCACTTGCCGAGCGCCTGCGTCCGAAGACGTTGGGCGAGGTGATCGGCCAGCAGCATCTGCTAGGTCCCGGCATGCCGCTGCGCATCGCCTTCGAGTCCGGCCAGCCGCATTCGTGCATCCTCTGGGGGCCGCCGGGTACCGGCAAGACCACCATCGCGCGACTGATGGCGGACGCGTTCGATGCACAGTTCCTCAGCATCAGTGCGGTGCTTGGTGGCGTGAAGGACATCCGGGACGCCGTGGAGCGGGCCACAGCCGCACGCGACGGGCTCGAGCAGCTCCGCACCATCGTGTTCGTCGACGAAGTGCATCGCTTCAACAAGAGCCAGCAGGACGCGTTCCTGCCGCATGTCGAATCGGGCCTTTTCACCTTCATCGGTGCGACGACCGAGAACCCGTCCTTCGAGGTCAACTCCGCCCTGCTTTCGCGGGCTGCGGTGTACGTGCTGCAGTCGCTCACCGAAGACGACCTGAAGCAGATCGTGGCGCGCGCACAGCAGATCGGTGCCGTGCCGTCGATCGAGGGCAAGGCGGTCGATCGCCTGGTTGCCTACGCCGATGGTGACGCGCGCCGGCTCCTCAACACATTGGAGACGCTGGCCGTTGCGGCGGGCGCCGAGAAGCTCGATGCGATCGGTGACGATTGGCTCCTGCGCGTGCTGGGCGAGCGCATGCGACGCTACGACAAGGGCGGCGAGCAGTTCTACGACACGATCAGCGCGCTTCACAAATCGGTGCGAGGCAGCGATCCGGACGCTGCGCTCTACTGGTTCGTGCGCATGCTCGATGGCGGTGCCGACCCACGCTACATGGCGCGCCGGCTGGTGCGCATGGCCAGCGAGGACATCGGGCTGGCCGACCCGCGCGCGCTGCGGCTCGCGCTCGATGCGGCTGAAGTCTACGAACGGCTCGGTTCGCCCGAAGGCGAACTGGCGCTGGCCGAATGTGTCGTCTACCTCGCCATCGCGCCCAAGTCGAACGCGGTCTACAAGGCCTACAACGAGATGCGTGCCTTCATCAAGAAGGACGGCACGCGGCCGGTACCGATGCGGCTGCGCAATGCGCCGACCAAGCTCATGAAGCAGCTCGACTACGGCAAGGATTACCGGTACGCACACGACGAGGAGGGCGGTTTCGCCGCGGGCGAGAACTACATGCCGGACGGCATGGAGGCACCGCCGTTCTACCGGCCGGTCGAGCGCGGACTGGAGATCCGCATTGCCGAGAAGCTGCGCGAACTCCGCCGGCTCAACGACGCCGCCGACAGCTGATCATTGCCGCCCGGCGGGATTTCCGAAGGCCATCTGGCGCTTATCCATACCGCGCATGGGCATGCGCCGAAACGGCATGGACCCAGCGGGAAAACCCTGTCCCATCCTCTACGGCGGCCCCATCGGCCCTGACTACAATCCCGCCGACAAACCCCTGGCGGCACACGCTGGCGGGTTTTTTGCTAGATGGGCTGACAGTGCCGATCCGTTGCACTTGATGAGGAAAGCACCACACCCGGGTGCAATCACAAAGAGGGATTCTCGTTATGGAAATATTGCTGCAGCAGATCATCAACGGTCTGGTTCTCGGCAGCATGTATGCCTTGATAGCCTTGGGCTATACCATGGTGTACGGCATCATCAATCTCATCAATTTCGCGCACGGCGAGGTGCTGATGGTCGGTGCGCTGACCAGCTGGACTGCGATCGGACTGATGCGCGACGCCATGCCCGGAGCACCTGGCTGGTTGATCCTCCTGCTGGCGCTGATCATCGCGTGCGTGGTGGCGGCCACGCTCAATTTCGTGATCGAGAAAGTCGCCTATCGGCCGCTGCGCAACAGCCCCAAGCTGGCGCCGCTCATCACCGCCATCGGCATGTCGATCCTGCTGCAGACGCTGGCGATGATCATCTGGCGGCCGACCAACAAGGCGTATCCGACCTTGCTGCCCAGCGAGTCGATCGTCGTCGGCGGCGCATCCATCTCGCCGACGCAGATCATGATTCTCGTGGTCACCGCGATCTCGCTGGCCATCCTGACCTGGCTGGTGAACTACACCAAGCTCGGCCGCGCGATGCGTGCCACCGCAGAGAACCCGCGCGTCGCCTCGCTGATGGGCATCCGGCCCGACATGGTGATCTCGGCGACCTTCATCATCGGCGCCGTGCTGGCGGCTATCGCGGGTGTGATGTACGCCTCGAACTACGGCATCGCACAGCACGCGATGGGGTTCGGTCCGGGCCTCAAGGCATTCACGGCAGCCGTCTTCGGCGGTATCGGCAACCTGGCCGGCGCGGTGGTCGGCGGGATCCTGCTGGGCCTCATCGAAGCCATCGGTGCCGGGTATCTGGGCACCGTCACGGGCGGCGTGCTCGGCAGCCAGCACAGCGACATCTTCGCCTTCGTGATCCTGATCCTGACGCTCACCGTGCGGCCATCGGGCCTGCTGGGCGAACGCGTGGCAGACCGCGCCTGAAGGAGCACGCACATGAAAAGCAAGAACATCATCGTCTTCCTGGTCGCGGCCATCGCCTTGCTGGCACTGCCGCTGCTGCTGCAGACCCAGGGCAATGCCTGGGTCCGCATCGTCGACATCGCGCTGCTCTACGTGATGCTGGCGCTGGGGCTGAACATCGTGGTGGGCTACGCCGGCCTGCTCGACCTTGGCTATGTCGCGTTCTTCGCGATCGGTGCCTACCTGTATGCATTGCTCGGCTCGCCGCACCTGACCGATACGTTCCCTGCGATCAAGGCCATGTTCCCGGGCGGCCTGCATGCGCCGCTGCTGATCGTGATCCCGCTGGCGCTGGTGCTGGCCGGCATGTTCGGCGTGCTCCTCGGCGCGCCGACGCTGCGCCTGCGTGGCGACTATCTCGCGATCGTGACGCTCGGCTTCGGCGAGATCATCCGCGTGTTCCTGAACACGCTCGACCATCCCTACAACGTGACCAACGGCCCCAAGGGCCTGGACGCCATCGATCCGGTGCATTTCTGGGGTCTCAATCTGGGCAAGCCCTACAAGATCGGCGACTACACCATCTCCTCGGTGTCGCTGTATTACTACCTGTTCCTGGCGCTGGTGATCCTGACAGTCATCATTTCGCACCGGCTTCAGCTGTCGCGCGTCGGCCGCGCATGGATGGCGATCCGCGAGGACGAAATCGCCGCCAAGGCGATGGGCATCAACACCCGCAATATGAAGCTGCTGGCCTTCGGCATGGGTGCCAGCTTCGGTGGCGTGTCGGGCGCAATGTTCGCGTCGTTCCAGAGCTTCGTCTCTCCCGAATCGTTCAGCCTGATGGAGTCCGTGATGATCGTCGCGATGGTCGTGCTGGGCGGCATCGGCCACCTGCCGGGCGTGATCCTGGGCGCCGTGCTGCTCGCGGCACTGCCCGAAGTGCTGCGCTACGTTGCGGGCCCGCTGCAGGCAATGACCGACGGGCGGCTCGATGCGTCGATCCTGCGCCAGCTGTTCATCGCGCTGGCCATGATCGTGATCATGCTGGTGCGTCCTCGTGGGTTGTGGCCCTCGCCGGAGCACGGCAAGTCGCTGCGTCGAAAAGGCGGTGACGCCACGCCGGTGACGCCGATCGACGCGCCGGGCATCGACAGTCCCGCCGACGAGGTACCGGGCTCTGCCTCGCGTCCGATGTCGATCAACCCTTGAGATGGATGGAGCAACAGACATGACGGAAACCATCCTCGAAGTCCGCGGCATCTCCAAACGCTTCGGCGGGCTGCAGGCCCTGTCGGACGTCGGCATCAAGATCCAGCGCGGCCAGGTCTATGGCCTGATCGGCCCGAACGGCGCCGGCAAGACGACCTTCTTCAACGTGATCACCGGGCTCTATACGCCCGACAGCGGCAGCTTCGAGCTGGCCGGCAAGCCTTACCAGCCGACCGCCGTGCATGAAGTGGCCAAGGCCGGCATTGCGCGCACCTTCCAGAACATCCGGCTGTTTGCCGACATGACGGCGCTCGAGAACGTGATGGTCGGGCGCCACGTGCGCACCCATTCGGGTGTGATCGGCGCGATCCTGCGCACCGGCAGCTTCAAGGCCGAAGAGGCCGCCATCGCGCAGCGCGCGCAGGAACTGCTCGACTACGTCGGCATCGGCAAGTTCGCCGACTACAAGGCACGCACGCTGAGCTACGGCGACCAGCGCCGGCTCGAGATCGCACGCGCGCTCGCCACGGACCCGCAGCTGATCGCGCTCGACGAGCCGGCGGCCGGCATGAACGCGACCGAGAAGGTCATGCTGCGCGAGCTGATCAGCCGCATCCGCAAGGACAACCGAACCATCCTGCTGATCGAACACGACGTGAAGCTGGTGATGGGCCTGTGCGACCGCCTCACGGTGCTCGATTACGGCAAGCAGATCGCCGAGGGCACGCCCGCGGAAGTGCAGAAGAACGAGAAGGTGATCGAGGCCTACCTCGGCACTGGAGGACACTGAAATGAGCGAAACGATCAGTCCGGCCGTCGTGCCGGCGGCCACCAAGCCGGCGGGCAAGGTGCTGTTGAAGGTGAGCGGCCTCAAGGTCGCCTACGGTGGCATCCAGGCCGTGAAGGGCGTGGATTTCGAGGTGCACGAAGGCGAGCTCGTCTCGCTGATCGGCTCCAACGGCGCAGGCAAGACGACCACCATGAAGGCCATCACCGGCACGTTGCCGTATGCCGATGGCGACATCCAGTTCCTGGGACGCAGCATCAAGGGCCGCGGCGCATGGGACCTGGTTGGCGAAGGCCTGGTGATGGTGCCCGAAGGCCGCGGCGTGTTCACGCGGATGACGATCACCGAGAACCTGCAGATCGGCGCCTACATCCGCAACGACAAGGGCGGCATCGCTGCGGACATCGAGCGCATGTTCACGATCTTCCCGCGCCTGCGCGAACGCAAGGACCAGCTGGCCGGCACGATGTCGGGCGGCGAGCAGCAGATGCTGGCGATGGGCCGGGCGCTGATGGCCCAGCCCAAGGTGCTGCTGCTGGACGAACCGTCGATGGGCCTGTCGCCGATCATGGTCGACAAGATCTTCGAAGTGGTGAAGACCGTGTACGACCAGGGCGTGACCGTCATGCTGGTGGAGCAGAACGCCAGCCGTGCGCTGCAACTGGCGGACCGCGGCTATGTGATGGAGTCCGGCCTGATCACCATGAGCGGCGACGCCAAGATCATGCTCAACGACCCCAAGGTCCGCGCCGCGTATCTTGGGGAGTGATTCCCAGTCTTCGCGCACTCGTGTCGCTTCGCCAACCCCCTTCCAGGGGGCAACACCAGCGGCCCGGCACAACCGGTTCCGCGGTGTTTCTGGCCTGACGAGCAGGTCAGTCCACTTTCGCTCCGCTCGCCTTCACGACCTTCTCGTACTTGGCAAGCTCGCTCTTCATGAACGCGCCGAACTGCTCCGGCGTGTTGCCCACCGGCTCGGCCAGCAGCGTCGCGAAACGCGACCTGGTTTCCGGCGTGTGCAGGGCCGCGATGAAGGCCTGGCTGAGCTTCACGACCACGTCGTGCGGCGTGCCGGCCGGCGCGACGAGACCCCACCACGTGTCGATCGAGAAGCCCTTCAGCGTGTCGGCGACCGGCGGCACATTGGGGAGTGCGCTGCTGCGTTCGAGCGTCGTCACGGCGATCGCCTTGAGCTTGCCTGAACGGATGTTGGGTGCCGCCGTGGCGAGGTTGTCGAAGTTGAAGTCGACCTGGCCCGACAGCAGCGCGAGCTGGGCCGGGTTGCCGCCGTTGTACGGGATGTGCACGGCGAAGATGCCGGCCTGCTGCTTGAACATCTCGCCCGCGAGGTGGCCTGCGCTGCCGTTGCCGCCGCTGCCATAGTTCAGCTTGCCCGGGTTGGCCTTGGCATAGGCGATCAGGTCGCCGAGAGTGTTGATCTTGAGCCGCTGGGCGGTGTCGGCATTCATGACCAGCACGTTGGGCACGCGGACCATCTGCGTGATGGGCGTGAAGTCCGTCGCTGCGTTGAACGGCATCTTGCTGTACAGCCACGGATTCACTGCATGCGTGGCCGTCGCGGCCAGGCCGATGGTCAGCCCGTCCGGTGCCGCCTTGGCGACTGCATCGGCCCCGATGTTGCCGCCGGCGCCCGGCTTGTTGTCGATGATCACCACACCCAGCGCGTCCTTGACCGCATCGGCCAGCACGCGCGACGTCACATCGAGTGGACCGCCTGCCGCGTAGGGCACGATGAGCCGGATGGTGCGCTGCTGCGCCGGGGCCTGCCCGGTGGCCAGCAGTGCGGCGGCCGACAGGAGCGAAAGGAGGAAATGCCTGGAATTCATGGTGTCTCTTTGGTCTGGTGCTCTTGTTCCGAGCCTCGTTGTCCCTGTCGTTGAAAGTCGCTGCGGCACTGCTGCCGCGCCCGTGCCCAGGTCAGGGCACGGCCTTGTCGGCCTCGGTCGTGAAAGCGTCGGCGTAGAACTCGTCCTCGGGCAGGCCGGCTTCGGCCACGTAGTCCCGCCTGGCCGAGTCGACCACGATCGGCGCGCCGCAGGCATAGACCTGATGGCCCGACAGGTCGGCGAAGTCCTCCAGCACCGCGCGATGGACGAAGCCGGTGCGACCGGTCCAGTTGTCCTCGGGCACCGCGTTCGAGATCACCGGCACGTAGCGCAGGTTCGGCATCTCGGCCAACTGTGCCTTCAGCCAGTCGTCCATGTAGAGGTCTTCGGGCCGGCGGCCGCCCCAATACACCGTGGCCGGCCGCTCGATCGCCTTGAACTTCATGTGCTCGATCAGTGCCTTGATCGGTGCGAAACCGGTGCCCGAGGCCAGCAGCACGATCGGCTTTTCGGAATCCTCGCGCAGGAAGAAGCTGCCGTACGGCCCTTCGATGCGAAGGATTTCCTTCTCCTTCATCGCGCCGAACACGTGGTCGGTGAACTTGCCGCCGGGCATGTGGCGGATATGCAGTTCGACGCCGGTGCCGGGCTCGCTCAGCGTGTGCGGCGCATTGGCCATCGAGTAGCTGCGTCGTGCGCCATCGCGCAGCAGGAATTCGACGTACTGGCCGGCATGGAACTGGAGCGGCTCGCCGGCCGGCAACTGCAGGCGCAGCTGGATCACGTCGTGCGACTTGCGCACCAGCGACAGCACGCGCGCCGGCATCTTGCGGATCGGGAAAGCGCCGAGTTCGGTGACCTGGCGCGACTCGAGCATCACATCGCTCTGCGCCGTCGCGCAACAGGTGAGCACGAAACCGCTGGCTTCTTCCTCGGCGCTCAGTGCCTTGCTCTGGTGCGGGCCGTGCGTGACCTCGCCCGACAGCTTGCGGCACTTGCACGAACCGCATGCGCCGTCCTTGCAGCCGTACGGCAGGCCGACGCCCTGGCGGATGCCCGCGGCGAGAATGGATTCGTCTCCCTGAGCCAGGAACTGGCGGCCACTGGGTTCGACGGTGATCTGGAAGCCTGCCGCATTCGGCGCTGCACTGGTCATGGGGATTTTCTGAACGGAACTCGAAGGGGAGAACGGATTTTGCCTTCAATCAGTCATCCGCTCGGCGCGCGGCCTGCCCGCTTCCGCCGTGCGAGGGTCTTGATCGTCGGATGCGGCGATGTCGGCCTGCGTGTGGCAGCGCCGCTGGCCGCGCGCGTCAGGCTCATGGCGACCACCTCGTCGCGCGAGCGCCTGCCCGCACTCAGGGCCGTGGGCGCCACGCCGATACGAGTCGATCTCGACGTGCCGGCCAGCCTGCGGCGGCTGGCCGGACTGGCGACGCGCGTCCTGCATCTGGCGCCGCCCGCCAGCGTGGCGGAGGGCGCTGGCTGGTCGCGCGATCTGCGGACGGCGGCCTTGCTGCGTGCGCTCCGGCTGCGCACCTTGCCGGACGCCTTCGTCTACGGCTCGACCAGCGGCGTGTATGGCGACTGCGGCGGTGCGCGCATCGACGAGACGCGCGCCGTGGATCCACACACGCCGCGTGCGCACCGGCGCGTCGATGCCGAGCGCCGGGCGCGCCAGTTCGGCCGCGCAGGCGTGGCTGTGCGGATCCTGCGCATTCCCGGGATCTATGCGCCCGACCGGGAGGG
>CAIQMJ010000996.1 GCA_903872875.1 uncultured Variovorax sp. | reverse complement strand
GCCGCGGATCAGGACCTGGGTATTGGTCGCCTTGGGCGTGTTGATCGCTGTCGCCCTCGGCCAGGCCCTGCATGGCCTGCTGCGCGAGGTCCATTACGAAGACGTGATGACCGCCGTCAAGCTGACGCCTGACTCCGACATCGTGCTGGCGCTGCTCGCCACCGCGGCCAGTTACATCGCGCTCACCAGCTACGACGCGTCTTCCTTGCGCTACGCCGGCGCGAGCGTCGGTCGCACGACGGTGATGCTGACGTCGTTCGTCGCTTACGCACTTGCCAATACCATCGGTCTCGGGCCGCTCACTGGGGGCGCCGTGCGTACGCGGATGTATGCGGCGGCAGGCCTGGAGACGGGCCAGATCGCGCAAGTGATCGTGTTCAACGCTGTCGCATTCGGCCTCGGGATCTCCGCCTTCGGCGCCCTGGGTCTTCTCTGGGGTGCTGCCGACGTGGCACCTCTGCTGCATGTGCACGCCGGATTCCTGCGCGCCGGTGCCTTTGCATTGCTGATGGGTTTGGGCGCTTTCCTCTGGCTCTGCGCGCGGCGACGCGAGCTGCATGTTGGTTCGAGTTGGACGCTGCGTTTGCCGACCTTGGGTCTTGCGGCTCAGCAACTGGTGATTTCTGCGCTGGAACTCGGTGCATCTGCGTTCGCGCTTTGGCTGCTGCTGCCAGGCGACCGTATCGCGCTCCCTACCTTTCTGGCTTTCTATGCGATTGCAGTGACCGCCGGCATCGTGAGCCATGTGCCAGGCGGTGTCGGTGTATTCGAGGCGGTGATGTTGCTTGCCAGCGGTTCGCAGGTGCCGACCGAGGCGATGCTCGGCGCGCTGCTGGTGTATCGCGGTATCTATTACGTATTGCCGCTGGTTCTTGCGACTGCGCTCATCATCACGCACGAGTCGCGTTCTGGCGTTGCCGCGCCGATCGGCCGCGCGGCAGTGCGGCTGAGTCCGCGGTTGATGGCAGCGTTGGCGTTGATTGCCGGCCTGTGGCTGCTCGTGTCGGGCGCGACGCCTTTGACCGAGGACGCGAAGGAAATCCTGCACGCGCTGAGGGTGCCGCTGCCGCTGGTCGAGGCTTCCCTGTTTCTCGGCAGCGTGGCGGGGCTGGGCATGCTGCTCGTGGCCCGCGGCTTGTTCCACCGCCTCGACGCCGCGTGGTGGACGGCGCTTGGCTTGTCGGTCGTCGCAGCCGTCCTGGCGCTGCCGAAAGGCATTGCGCTCAACGAGGCGGCGCTATTGGCCGTGATCGTCGTGCTGCTCGTCATCTCGCGACGGCAGTTCGATCGGCCCTCTTCGTTGTTCTCCCAGCGGCTCGAGCCTGAGTGGCTGCTGATGCTGGCTTGCGTGTTCGCCGCAACGGTCTGGATCCTGTTCTTCGCGTACCAAGAGGTCGGCTATACCAGTCGCCTGTGGTGGCAGTTCGAACTTGACGCCGAGGCACCGCGCTCGCTGCGAGCACTTCTTGGCGTGGCGCTTGGCGGTCTTGCATTCGGCATGTGGCATTTGTTGCGTCCACCGGCTGGCGCGTTGCCGGTGCCGTCGAGAGAAGACATCGAGCATGCGGCCGCGATCGTGCGTGCCAACCCCGCCTCCGAAGGCTGCTACGCACTTACCGGTGACAAGCACATGCTCTTCTCTCCCTCGGGCAAGAGCTTCCTGATGTTCGGCAAGCAGGGGCGTTCGTGGATCTCGCTGTTCGGCCCCTTCGGCGATCGCCGCGAATGGGCGGATCTTGTCTGGCGCTTCGTCGAGTTGGCCTCGGCGCACGGCGGCCGCGCGGCGTTCTATCAGATACGTCCATCCACTTTGCCGCTGTTCCTGGACTGTGGTTTGCGGGCGTACAAGCTGGGTGAGCATGCGCACATCGAACTGGCCGATTTCAGTCTCAAGGGGGCCAAGCGCGCCAACCTGCGGTCGGGCATGAACCGCGGCGACCGCGAGGGCCTGGTGTTCCAGGTGCTGCAGCCTGCCGAGGTCGAAGCAGTGCTGCCGGAACTGCGTGCCGTATCGGACGCGTGGCTGCAGCGGCAGAAGGCGCGCGAGAAGAGTTTTTCCATTGGCCGTTTCGATCCCGACTATCTGTTGCGTGGCCCCATGGTGGTGGTTCGACGCGAAGGGAAAGTGATTGCATTTGCCAATCTGCTCGTCACGGATGCCCGCGAGGACGCGAG
>CAIQMJ010000995.1 GCA_903872875.1 uncultured Variovorax sp. | reverse complement strand
CTTGATGCACACCCCCAGGCTTCGCTTCGCTCCGCCAACCCCGTTGCGGGGGGCAACGCCGGCGGTCCGGCGAAGCCGGTCCCGCGGCGTTTCACGAACTGACCACTTACGACACGAAAGAACCATGAACACCCACACCATCCCCGCCTTCGGCCTCGGCACCTTCCGCCTGAAGGGCCAGGTCGTCATCGACTCGGTCAAGAACGGCCTCGAACTCGGCTACCGGCTGATCGACACGGCCCAGATCTACGGCAACGAGGCCGAGGTCGGCCAGGCGATCGTCGAGAGCGGCGTCGCGCGCAGCGAGCTGTTCCTGACCACCAAGATCTGGACCGACAGCTACGCCGCCGACAAGCTGGTACCCAGCCTCAAGGGCAGCCTCGCGAAGCTGCGGACCGACCAGGTCGACCTGACGCTGATCCACTGGCCGGCGCCGGGCAACCCGGTTCCGCTCAACGAATTCATGGGCGCACTGGCCGACGCCAAGGCCCAGGGACTCACGAAGCAGATCGGCGTCTCGAACTTCAACATCGACCTGACGAAGCAGGCGATCGACGCGGTCGGCGCGGACCAGATCGCGACCAACCAGATCGAGCTGCATCCCTATCTGCAGAACGGCAAGGTCGCCGCGTTCGCTGCCAGCCAGGGCATC
The DNA here is from genome assembly GCA_903872875.1 of uncultured Variovorax sp. GTDB lineage: Bacteria > Pseudomonadota > Gammaproteobacteria > Burkholderiales > Burkholderiaceae_C > Variovorax. The sequence goes on along the minus strand of CAIQMJ010000995.1, from coordinate 4,438 downwards.
CGCATCACCTCGTACATGACGCTCGCCTATGGCAAGGTGCTGAAGGACCCGGTGATCGAGGCAATCGCCACGGCGCGTGGCGCGACCACCGCGCAGGTCGTGCTGGCCTGGGCGCTGCAACTTGGCTATGCGGTGATCCCGTCGTCCACCAAACGCGTGAATCTGGCCGGCAACCTGAAGGCGCAGCAACTGGTGCTGGGTGCCGACGAGATGGCGCAGATCGCCGCGCTGGAGCGCAACGAGCGCCTGGTCAGTCCGGAAGGCCTGGCGCCCGCTTGGGACTGAGCGCGACCAGCGCTTCCGCGTCGGTGCGGTAGCTGAAGAACAACGGGCCCGGCGACAGCAGGCCCGCGCGTTCGAGCACCTGCTGCGCGGGCAGCTTGAGGCCCGACAGGTGCAGGCGCACCTTCTGCGACTCGAGCAGCTTGCGGATGTTGCCGAACACCTCGGCGCCCGTGATGTCGATGCGGTTGATCGGATGCGCGAACAGGCAGACGTCGGTCAGGCCGGGCCGTTCGGCCAGCGCAACGGTGATCGCGCGTTCGAGCGTGCTGGCCGATGCAAAGTCGAGTTCGGCATCCATGCGCAGCGCATAGAGATCGGGCGCCAGCGGCGGCAGGTGCCACAGGTGACGGTCGCGCAGGCTGCCGTCCGCATGGAGACCGACCTCGATGATGCGCGGATGCAGGTGGCGGTACATGTAGTGCGCCAGCGCTGCGAGCAGTCCGCCCAGCACGCCCCAGTAGATGGACGGCGCCGTCGCGATGGTCAGCACGAAGGTCGCGCCCGCGATGGACGCCTCGATCGGCGAGACGCGCCACAGTGCGACGAAGGCGCGCGGCTTCAGCAGACCCAGCGTGGCCGTGACCACGACCGATGCGAGCACGGCCTGCGGCACGTGATAGAGCAGTGGCATCGCCCACAGCAGCGCGCCCGCGACGACCAGCACGCTGAACAGCGTCGACCATTGCGTCTTTGCGCCTGCGTAGAGCGTGATGGCCGAGCGTGAGAACGACGAGCTGGTCGGGAACGAGCCGCTGAACCCCGCAGCGATCTTGCCGAGGCCCTGGCCGATCAGGTCCTGGTTCTCGTTCCAGAGCTTGCCGGCGCGCGCGTTGTCTACCTTGGCGCTCGACGCGGTTTCCAGGAAGCTCACCAGCGTGACGAGGAAGGCCGGCAACAGCAGCGTGCCGAGTTCCGAGAAGCTGATCGCGCCGGGCCAGTAGAACGACGGCAGGCCGGAAGGCAGCTTGCCGATGACGGCACCGCCCTTGAGCGCATAGCCGATGGCCGCGCTCGCCGCGGCGGCCACGGCGACCAGCGCCATCGTGGTCGGCAGCTTCGGCGCGAAGCGCTTGCCGGCCCACAGCATCGCCATGCCGCCAAGGCCGAAGGCGATCGCATAGAAGTCGGGCGGCGGCCCTTCCAGCAGCTGCGCATAGCTGCGGCCCGTGAAGCCGAGCAGGGCCGGCAGCTGCGACAACGTGATCAGCACCGCGGCGCCCTGCGTGAAGCCCATCAGCACCGGCGAATTGACCAGCCGCAGCAGCCAGCCGAAGCGGCCGACGCCGAGCGCCAGCTGCATCAGGCCCGACAGCAGGGTGAGCCAGACCGCCAACGACACCCATTCGCGACTGCCCGGAATCGCCAGCGGCGCAAGGGATGCGCCGACCAGCAGGCTGGTGAGTGCGGTCGGCCCGACCGAGAGGCGTGCCGACGAGCTGAACAGCACCGCGATCAGTGCCGGGAACAGGGCCGCGTAGATGCCCGTGATCAGCGGCATGCCGGCGAGTGCCGCATAGGCCACGCCCTGCGGGATCACCATCAGCGCGACCGTGACGCCGGCGGAGGCCTCGTTGACGAGCAGCGCGCGATCGGGGCGCGGCCAGGAAAGGAAGGGAAGCCAGCGGACGAGCTGGTCGCGGGTCAAGGCCATGGGTGCTGCGCGCGGGATGGTTCGGAAGGCACCGGCCGATGATACGGAAGCGGCCGGTGAGGCCGCCGGCTATCGCGTCTTGCGATGCTGGAAGGCCGTCGGCGACTGGCCGGTAGCCGTCTTGAACATCGCGCAGAACGCGCTGTCGGTGGCATACCCGCTGGCGGCGGCGACCTGGCTCACCGGCATGCCGCGCGCGAGCAGCGGCAGCGCGTGCGCCATCACGGCCTGCTGACGCCAGGCCTGCCAGCTCATGCCCAGTTGGTCGCGGAACATGCGGGCAACCGTGCGTTCGCTCGCGCCGATGGCGGCCGCGCGTTCGGCCAGCGTCGCGCGTGCCGCCGGATTGCGCAGCATCGTCTCGCAGAGCTGGCGCAGCCGCTTGTCCGCGGGCAGCGGCACGTCGATGCGGATCTGCGTCGCGCGCTCGAGCTCGTTGACCAGCAGCGGCGCGATCCAGCGTTCGCGCTGCGCTGCCTCCGGGTCGACGCCGCCGCGGTCGTCGGGCGTGGTGTCGAGCGCCAGCATCAATGCGCGCAGCAGCGGGCTGATCTCGAGCACCTCGCAGCGCTCCCACGACGGCGCGACCCAGCCGTGCAGGTAGACCGTGCGCAGTTCGGCATCTTCCACCAGCGTGATGCTGTGCGGCATGTCGGCCGGCACCCAGAGCGCGCGCGATGGCGGCACGATGTAGCTGCCGTCCTTCGTCGACAGCCTGATCACGCCGCGCGTCGAAAAGGTCAGCTGCGGCCACGGATGCTGGTGCAGCGCGACGAAGGTGTCGGCCTTGAGGAAGTGCTCCTTGGCGCGCAGGGGGCGCACGGCGTCCGGCGCGTAGAAGTGGGGCGTGAGGGGCCCGACGATGTTGGACGGTCCGGGCACGATCCGCAGTGCGGGCTCCGTGCGCCGAGGCCGTGCCGGCGAAGGGCCCGTGGGAGAGGTCGAGGAGGAGGTCGAGGGGGAGGTCGAGGGGGAGGTGGGTGCGTCAGGGTTTGGCATGAATCCGACAAATCTTGTCCATGTATCGCCATTCTGCCGTCATACGCGGTTCTACGATCGATGCCTGCCTCTCTGTCTTGCACATCAGCCATGTCCACCCATCATTCTTCCGCCGCCGCCGGTTCCACTTTGCGCTCCGATGCCCAGTTGATCGGGCTCGTCGGCCTGGCCCACGCCATCAGCCATTTCAGCCAGCTCGTGCTTGCGCCCCTGTTCCCCTGGCTGAAGGATGCGTTCGACGTCAGCTACACCGAACTCGGTGGGGTGCTGACGGTGTTCTTCGTGGTGTCGTGCATCGTGCAGGCTGCGTCGGGGTTCATCGTCGACAAGCTCGGCCCGCGGCCGGTCCTGTTCGTGGGCCTTGGCCTGCTGGGCATCGCGGCGTTCGGCTATGCGCTGGCGCAGAGCTACTGGATGCTGCTGGCGAGCGCCATCGTTGCGGGCATCGGCAACGGGGTGTTCCATCCAGTCGACTACACGCTCTTCAATCGCAAGGTCGCGCCGACGCGGCTGGGTCATGCATACAGCGTGCACGGCATCACCGGCAGCCTCGGCTGGGCGCTGGCCCCAGCATTCGTCGTACCTCTGGCCATGGCGTACTCGTGGCGCGTGGCGTTGGCGGCGGCCGGTGCGCTGGCGATTGCGGTGCTGGTCGTGCTGTGGGTCTACCGCAGCGTGCTTTCGCTCGACGTGAAGGCGGTTCACAAGGCCACCGGACAAGGTGCGCCGGCGATGACTGGCGGCGAGTTCGGCTTCCTGAAGATCCCGGCGGTCTGGATGTGCTTCGGCTTCTTCTTCTTCTACGCGATGGTGATCAGCGTGGTGCAGACCTTCGCACCGGTAGCGGCAGGACATCTGCATGCGGTGCCGGTGGCGCTGGTGGCGGTCTGCCTCACGGTCTACATGGTGGCGAGCGCGGTCGGCATGGTGTTCGGCGGTTTCCTGGCGTCGGATCCGTCGCGCTGCGAGCGCATCGTCGGTGCCGGCTTCGGCGTGGCCGCGCTGCTGGCACTGATCCTCGCATTCGCCGATTTCGCGCCGGTGCTGGTGCCGGTGATGTTCGGCGCGATGGGCCTTGCATCCGGCGTCGCGGGGCCGTCCCGCGACCTGCTCGTGAAGCGCTCGACGCCGGCCAACGCAACGGGCCGCGTCTATGGCGTGGTCTATGCAGGCCTCGACATCGGCCAGGCGACCGCACCGCTGATCTTCGGCCGCTTGATGGACCATGGCCAGTACCTGAGCGTGATCGTCGGCCTGGCCCTGGTCCAGGCTGTGCTGATCGCCAGCGCCTTCAACGTGCGCCGGGTGCGGCGCGAGGCGCTGGTGCCGGTTTCGGCCTGAGGCTTTTCAGGCCCCTTCTTGCGGCCTCTCAGGCCGCCAGCAAGGCGTCGACCTGCCGAAGACCTTCGATGGTCTTGATGCAGGCTTCTGCGGCTTCGGTGCCCTTCACCGCGAAGTGGCGGTGGAAGTACTTGCGGTGTTCCACGTGCTCATGGAAGTGGT
>CAIQMJ010000994.1 GCA_903872875.1 uncultured Variovorax sp. | reverse complement strand
TGCCAACCAACTTTCGAGTACATCCAGCGCGGTCTCAATTTGCTTCTGTTGCAGCGGGCCAGACTTGTGATCCAGCAGAGCCAGCAGCACCGGCTTGACGACTTCGCTCTCCAATGTCTTGGTGCGATAGGCGAACAGCCCCACGCGATCCAGCGGTCCGTCCAGCATCTCGGCCTTTTTGGTGAATTCTCGATAGATCGCCGCGGCCCGATGAATTTCCATTAGCAGTTCCAGCATGGTGTGTCCGGCTTGGTAGTCAGCGTAGAACTTGAAGCGAGAGAACACCTCACGAGCAACCACTTCCTCACCAGTACGGGCGATCAACCAATGGTTCAGGAAGACTGATGAGCGCGGGCTTTTGACACGCCCTACATTGATTTCTTCTTCCCAGAAGGCAGTCTCAAACTGCGCCCAGTACGTGCTGTAGGCTTGCTCTACATCAGCCTGCTGTTCGAGCAACCGCTGGAATACAAAATTCTTGATCAGGTCGGCCGCAGTCAGGACTGCGCCACGTGCATTGAGCGTTTCGAAGATCTCTTGAGCGTTTTCATCAGCGGTTAGGTCGATGACGACGATCTGCAGCAACTCTCGTACGCTACGTTCGACGCCCTCTGCCCGTGCGGTGATTTTTTCCGGACCTTCGGCATGGAGCCAAGCGCGACACTGCTGCGCAAAATAGCGATGCGCCTTGACAAGGCGGGACGCACGGTGCTTGAGCTTCTCGTAGTCCACCGGGCTCTTGGCTTCCATCACCTCGTTGAAAGCTGCGCGATCCCGATTGGTAGGCCAGACCTTGAAGCGATCTTCCTTGTGTCGACGAAAGGCTTCGGCGTTGGCGATCAGGGGCTCCAAGCGCGCTGCGGGCATGGCCGCGCCAACTATTTCGATCTCGGAGTGCACTGCATCCAACAAGATCTGCAAGGTCGTCAGTCGCTGTTGTCCGTCGATGACAGTGCGTTGCTGCAAATCGCTTGTGGGTGTGGGCAACTGTTGCAAGACGATGGCGCCCAGGAAGTGACGCGCCTGCGTCGTGTTTGGCGATTGCATCAGGCGAGTGGCCACCCGTTCGAGGTCTTTCCAAAGAGGCTCCCACTGCAGTTCTTCGTTCCAGATGTACGGGCGCTGAAATAGAGGAACGAGCAGACGCTGAGGCTGCATGAAGATGGCTTGTGGCGTTCGAACTTGAGTGTCCATGTCGGTGCAGTTCTAGAAGATCAAGTTGAATGCGAAAAGCATAAGGTGTTGGCTAGCATAGTGTTGCAACTTCATCACATCATCTTTGCTGATTTGCTTGATCGCGGAGCTTCGCTGCCAAGCGGCGAGCACCGAAGCGATCCGGAATCATCGATGCGCACAGCTATGCCGCCGTCCCCGACGGGCCGTAGCGACCCATGTTCAGTCTCAAGCGTTCTTCGCCCGCCCCAGCAACGCCCACAGCAGGATCGCCCCGAAGGTCGCGGTCCCGATGCCGCCCAGCGCGAACTGGCCGAACTTCAGCGTGAAGTCGCCGGTGCCGATGATCAGCGTGATGGCGGCCACGATCAGGTTGCGGTTCTGCGAGAAGTCGACCTTGTTGTCGACCCAGATCTTGGCGCCGGCCACCGCGATCAGGCCGAACACGACGATGCTCACGCCGCCCATCACCGGCAGCGGGATCGCCTGGATCAGCGCGCCGAACTTGGGGCTGAAACCCAGCACCAGCGCGATCAGCGCAGCCACCACGAACACCGCGGTCGAGTAGATGCGGGTGGCGGCCATCACGCCGATGTTCTCGGCATAGGTGGTCACGCCGGTGCCGCCGGCCATGCCGCTCACCACGGTCGCCACGCCGTCGCCGATGAAGGCGCGGCCGGTCAGGCGGTCGAGGTTGCGGCCGGTCATGGCGGTCACCGCTTTCAGGTGGCCCAGGTTCTCGGCCACCAGGATGATGGCGACCGGCGCGATCAGCAGCATCGCGTTGGCCGTGAACACCGGCGCGGTGAAGGCCGGCGCACCGAACCACGCGGCCGCGGCGATGCCGCTCAGGTCCACCGGCTTGCCCAGGCCGAGGCCGTTGGTCAGCACCGCGTACAGCACGGTGGCGAGGATCAGGCCGACCAGGATCAGCAGGCGCTGCAGCATGCCGCGCGCGAACACCGCGACCAGCCCGACGCAGAGAAAGGTCGCGGCCTGCATCCAGGCGTCGAAGTTGCCGGCCGCCATGTTCTTGATGGGCACGCTCGCCAGGTTCAGGCCGATCACCGCGACCACCGCGCCGGTCACCACCGGCGGCATGAAGCGCTCGATCCAGCCGGTGCCCAGCGCCTGCACGATCGCGCCGATGGTGATGTACACCACGCCGCAGGCGACGATGCCGCCCAGCGCGGCCGCGATGTTGGCGTTGGGTCCGCTGCCCGCATAGCCGCTGGCGGCGATCACCACGCCGATGAATGCGAAGCTCGAGCCCAGGTAGCTGGGCACGCGGCCGCCGGTGATGAAGAAGAAGATCAGCGTGCCGACGCCGCTCATGAGGATGGCGAGGTTGGGGCTGAAGCCCATGAGGATCGGCGCCAGCACGGTGGCGCCGAACATGGCGATCACATGCTGCATGCCCATGAGCACGGTCTGCGGCCAGGGCAGCCGCTCGTCGGGCGCGACCACTGCGCCTTCGGTGGCGCGCACCTCGCGCCAGCCGGTGCGGATCGGATTGCCTGAATTCATTGGATGTCTCTTTCTTTGTTGTTCGTCGGACAGGGGAAGGGAAGGCGGGGCCGAACTATAGCGAGCCTGCGAACGGGCCGGCTTGGCACCCTGCGCAAGCTCGCCTTGCTCGGCCTTTCGCGCTCCTATGATTGCCCGCATGTCCGTCATTTCCCGTTTGCCGCACGCGCCTGCACCAGTTCCCGATTCGTTCGAACTTGCCGACCATGACCGGCGCCGCCTGCGGCGCGCGGCGGCGGCGGCCGACGTCGCCGGTGCGCTGCAGCCCGCCCAGCAAGCCCTGATCCATCGCCGCGGCTGGATGCGCATGCTCGCGCCGCGTGCCGTCGGCGGTGCGGAGATGGCGCTGCCTGCCGCGGTCCGCCTGGAGGAGGCGATCGCCGCCGCGGACGGCAGTTGCGGCTGGGTGGTCACGCTGTGCGCGGGCGCGGGCTGGTTCGCGGGCTTCCTGCCGCTGGAACTGGCGCGCGAGATCGTGACCACGCGCCGCCTTTGCGTGGCGGGCAGTGGCGCACCAGCCGGCGTCGCCGAGCGCGATGGAGCGGGCTGGCGGCTCAGTGGCCATTGGGACTTTGCGAGCGGCGCGCCCATGGCGACCCACTTCACCATGAACGCGTTGCTGCACGAGGACGGCCAGCCGCTGCGCGACGCTGCCGGCGCGCCCCGCGTGCGCGCCTTCATCGTGCCGGCGGACCAGGTGACCGTGGTGCCCAGTTGGCGCAGCATCGGCCTGCGGGCGACGGGCACGCATGGCTTCAGGCTCGATGCGGCCTGGGTGCCGGCGCGGCAGGGCTTCGACATCCGGCCCGAGGCCGCAGTCGCCAGCGGGCCGCTGTACCGCTTTCCGTTCCTGCCGTTGGCCTGGGTGACGCTCGCGGCCAACCTGGCCGGCATGGCGCAGCACTTCATCGCCCTGGCAGGCGCGCACGTGGCGCAGCGCTGGCCGCTGGATGGCCCCGTGCCCGCGCGGGCCGGCCCGCATCGGCTGTTGCGACAGGCGAGGCAGGACCTGTCGGCCGCACGCGAGGTCTTCTACGCCCGGCTCGATCCAGCCTGGGCCGGCGTATGCGCAGGCCTGCCGTTGCCCGCAGCCGACGCAGAGGCACTGCTGGCCGCTGCGCAGGCACTCGTGCAGGCGGCACGCCGCGGCGTGGACGAGCTCTATCCCTGCTGCGGACTGCAGGCGGCGCACGAGGCCAGCGCGCTCAACCGCGTGTGGCGCGACCTGCATACCGCCACCCAGCACGCGCTGCTGACGCCGCCGTGAGTCACCATGAAGAAGAGGAGATCCGCCTGATGCAGTACGTCTTCAACGTGTTCGGCCGAATCATGGCCATCGAAAGAGACGGGGATCGATGGCACTGCTACCTGTCGGGGTCCGACGGCAAGCGGCGCAAATCCGAGTTCGCGATCCCGTCCGACGTCACCCGCGAAGAGCTCGCGCAATATTTGTACGACATCTATCACGAGAGCGCGACGCCGACCAACGGCGACGTCGTGGAAGTCGTGTCCGCGGCCGGGTAGCGTTGCGGACAGGCCCTCAGTTCGCCGAGTCGGACGTGGGGTCGCCCCGGATGAAATCGACGAACGCCCGCAGCGGCGCCGGCAGCAGGCGGCGGCCGGGGTAGTAGAGGAACGGGCCGGAGAAGCAGGGCCACCAGGGTGCCAGGATGGGTTCGAGCGCGCCGCTGTCGAGATGCGGCCGCAGCCAGTCCTCGAACAGGTAGATCACCCCGGCGCCCGCCAGGGCGGCATCCACCGCGAGGTCGGTCGTGCCGCCCAGCCGCACGATCAACTGTCCCGTCACGTCGATGCGCAGCTTCTCGCCATCGCGTTCGAAGTCCCACGGCGGCATCGCGCCGCTGGCGAAGCGGCCGCGCAGGCACGCATGGCCGAGCAGTTCGCGCGGATGGTCCGGGCGGCCACGGCGATCGAGATAGGCCGGCGCCGCCGCGACGGCGAAACGCTGGACGCGCGGACCGATCGGCACGGCGACCATGTCCTGCTCGAGCCGTTCGTCATAGCGGATGCCGGCATCGCAGCCCGCCGCCAGCACGTCGACGAAGCCGTCCTCTGCAATCACCTCGAGCGAGATGTCGGGGTACTCTGCAAGGAAGCGCGGCACGATCGATGGCAGCACGAGCCGTGACGCGCTGATCGGCACGTTCAGCTTGAGCGTGCCGGCCGGCCGGTCGCGAAAGCCGTTCACCACGTCGAGCGCAGCCTCGACCTCGGTGAGCGCGGGCCGCAGCCGCTCCAAGAGGCGCTGCCCGGCTTCCGTCGGCAGCACGCTGCGTGTCGTGCGGTGCAGCAGCCGCACGCCGAGCTGGGCTTCCAGCCGGCGCACCGCCTCGCTCAGTGCCGATGCGCTGCCGCCGCTCAGGCGCGCGCCATCGCGAAAGCCCTTCGCCCCCGCCACGGCGACGAACGCGTTCAGATCCCCGAGGTCGACTTTCATTGTGTTGAATCCCGCACAGCCTGTGCCGATTGTGACGGGTTATCAAACAGCGATCGGGTGCCTAGACTGCACCGCAGGGGGTCGAATACGGCATGCCTGACCGATGCGCCAGCGCCGCACGACCTCGCTTCATCTCCCCGCACACAAGGAAAGACCCGCATGTCCAGCACGCAGACCCACCGCACCTTCAACCTCGGCGACCGCGCCGTCAACCGGCTCGGCTATGGCGCCATGCAGCTCGCCGGCCCCGGCGTGTTCGGGCCGCCGAAAGACCGCGAGGCCGCACTGGCCGTGCTGCGCGAGGCGGTCGCGAGCGGCGTCGACCACATCGACACCAGCGACTTCTACGGCCCGCACGTCACCAACCAGATCATCCGCGAGGCGCTGGCGCCGTATGCGAAGGACCTGGTCATCGTCACCAAGATCGGCGCCAGGCGCTCCGACACCGGCGCGTGGTTGCCGGCGTTCTCGCCCGACGAGCTGAAGCAGGCGGTGCACGACAACCTGCGCAACCTCGGCCTGGAGGTGCTGGACGTCGTGAACCTGCGCATCATGTTCGACGTGCACGGCCCGGCCGAAGGGTCGATCGAGGCGCCGCTGACGGCGCTGGCCGAAATTCAGCGCCAGGGACTCGTGCGCCATGTCGGCCTGAGCAACGTGACGCCCGCACAGATCGCCGAGGGGCGTGGCATCTGCCGCATCGCCTGCGTGCAGAACCAGTACAACCTGGTGTATCGCCACGATGACGCGCTGATCGACGACCTGGCACGCGACGGCATTCCGTACGTGCCTTTCTTCCCGCTCGGCGGCTTCACGCCGCTCCAGTCGTCGGGGCTCTCCGATGTCGCGCAGCGGCTCGGGGCGACGCCGATGCAGGTTGCCTTGGCGTGGCTGCTGCGCCGGTCGCCGAACATCCTGCTGATCCCGGGTACCTCGTCGGTCGGACATCTGCGCGAGAACCTCGCCGCGGCAAAGCTGGAACTGCCGGCCGATGCGATCGATGCGCTGGACCGCATCGCTGCGGCCGACGCGGCGTGAGTGCCCGGCCGGGACCCGCGCCCTGATTCACGCGCCGAAGAAGCGCGCGTCGACCGCCTCCGGCAGCGCGATGCCGCCGGCCTTCGCCGCCTGCAGCACGCTCCAGAAATAGCGGTAGGTCGCACGGTCGTGCAGCTCGCCTTCATGGCTGATCGGTCCCCACTGCGCCGAGCTCGCGGCCAGCAGGATGTCGCCGACCTGCGTGACCTCGCCGGGTTCGGGTGACATCGCTTCGACGATCGGCCGGATCTGCGCCGGATGCACGCTCCACATGCGCAGGAAGCCGAACTCGCGCCGGGCGCGCAGCGCGTCGTTGCCGGTAGCGGCCGGATCGCGCAGCGACAGCGACACGTTGTGCGCCGGCACCACGCCGTTGGCGAGCGCAGCGGCCACGATGCGGGTCTTGGCGCGTACCAGCAGCGGATGCGTGAACTGGCCGGGGCTGCGCATCGCCTGGAAGCCGATGGCGCGCTGGTGTGCGCTGACGAAGTCCATCAGGCCGAAATCCAGCACTTCGACGTGCGGCAGGGCGGCGAGCTCGAACGCATCGCGCAGCGCGCCATGCGTCTCGACCAGCACATGGATCGGCATGGCGCGCCCGAGCCCGGCCACGGTGGCGCGGGCCGCGATGTAGTCGATCATCCGGGCAGCGTCGCCGGTGCATGTCGCCTTGGGCAGCGTCAGGTAGGCGATGCGGTCGCCCGCTTCGCCGACGAGCGTGTCGACGTCGTTGCGCCATGCGGGCGACGACGCATCGTGGATGCGCGCGCCGACGCGGCCATGGCGGTTGGCGTCGGACGCGATGGCGTGCGCCGCCATGCGCACATGCGCGGCCTCCTGGCCTGCGGCGGCGCCGTCCTCGCAGTCGCAGGTCACGTCGAAGACCGGGCCCATCTCGGCCTGCAGTTCGAAGGCCTTGGCGATCAGTTTCTCGCTGCCGGCGTAGTGCTCGCAGGGCGGCAGCACGGGCAGCGGTTTCTCTCCGTCGAACAGGGCTTCGCGTGGATGGGTGTGTGCAGCTGGGTTCATGGTCGCTTGCCGTCAGATCGCGCGAAGGCCGCGCAGCGTGTCGAGGTCGGTGGCGCCGAGTCCGAGCAGCTCGGACAGCACCTGCGCGGTGTCGGCGCCGAGCGCGCCGCCCAGATGGCGCAGCACCGGCGGCGTGGCGGACATCCGCGGCTGCGCGGACGGCACGACCATCTCGCCGACACGCGGATCGTCGATGCGCTGCAGGTTGCCGCGCGCCGCGTACTGCGGGTCCTGGAAGATGTCGTCGATCGACATGATCGGGCCGCAGGGCACGCCGGCCGCGTCGCAGCGCGCGATGGCCTCGGCCATTGGCAGCTTGCCGATCCATCCGGCAATGGCCGCATTGATCTCGGCACGGCCGGCCAGCCGTTGCGCGTTGGTGGCAAAGCGATCGGGCGCTGCGAGCTCGGGGCGCTCCATGAGCTGTGCCATGCGCTCGAAGATCTTGTCGCTCGAGCAGGCCAGCGCCACCCACTTGCCTTCGGCCGTCTGCCAGTGGCCGTGCGGCACCACATGGGGCACGTCGGCGCCCAGCCGCTGCCGGATCTCGTTGAACTTCGCATAGGCCGGCACCAGTTCGTCGAGCAGCCGGAAGATCGATTCATACAGCGACACGTCGATCACCTGGCCCCGGCCGGTGCGTTCCGCCACGCGCAGCGCCATCAACACGCCCAGCGCGCCCCACATGCCCGAGATGTAGTCGGCGAGCGAGGTCGAGCCCGGCACCACCGGCGGGCCGTCGGCCATGCCGGCCAGGTGCGACAGGCCGCCGAAGCCATGGGCCACGCGGGCGAAGCCGGGCTTCTCGCGATAGGGGCCGGTCTGGCCGTACGCACTCACGCGCAGCATCACGATGCGCGGGTTGGCGGCGGCCAGCACGTCATAGCCCAGGCCCCATTTCTCCATCGTGCCGGGGCGGAAGTTCTCCAGCACCACGTCGGATTCGGCAACCAGCTTCAGGAACAGCTCGCGCCCCGCCGGCATGCGAAGGTCGAGCGTGACGAAGCGCTTGTTGCGCGCTTCGCTGAGCCAGACCAGCGTGTCGCCGCATTCGGTCGGCGTGCCGAACTTGCGCAGCGGGTCGCCGCCGCCGGGCTGCTCGATCTTGATGACGTCGGCGCCGAAGTCCGCGAGGATCGTGCCGCTGAAGGGCGCCGCGACGAAGGTCGCGATGTCGAGCACGCGCACGCCGGCGAGTGCCGTGGGTGCCGGGGTATCGGGCGCGTTGTCGGTATCGGCGGCGTCGTTCATCGGCTGCCTGCCATGTGTGCGTCGATCGCAGCCTGCCGCTGCTGGATCGAGCGCGCCAGCTTGGCATGTGCGAAGTCGATCAGCACGCCCTTCTCGCCGACCGCGCCATTGCCCGCGGCGGCGGCGGCTTCGAGCGTCTGCAGCACCTTGCCGACCCAGTCCAGCTGTTCGGGCGAGGGCGAGTAGACCTCGTTGGCGATCGCGATCTGAGAAGGATGGATCGCCCACTTGCCTTCGAAGCCGAGCGACGCCGAGCGCACTGCCGATGCGCGATAGCCCTCGCTGTCGCCGAAGTCGGTGAACGGGCCGTCGATGGCGCGCACGCCACAGGCGCGGCAGGCGTTGACGATGCGCGCCAGCGCGAAGTGCCACTGGTCGTTCCAGTGCCGCTGCCGCACGCCCTGTGCATCGGGCGCCGTCAGCACCGCATAGCGTGCACTGGGTGTGCCGAAGACGAAGTCGTTGGTGCGCATGTCGACCGTGTAGTCGCCGATGCCGAAGATCATGGCTTCGAGCCGGCTCGACGACGCGGCGATCTCCTCGGCGTGTGCGACGCCTTGCGAGGTCTCGATCAACACCTCGATGCCCACCTGCTTGTCGCGCCCCTTCTCGCGTTCGATGCCGACCAGCACCTGTTCGACGAACTGCACGTCGAAGGCGGTGCCGGCCTTGGGCAGCAGCACCATGTCCAGCCGCGGGCATTCGCTCACCACGTCGATCAGGTCGCGCAGCGCCCAGGGCGTGTCGAGGCCGTTGATGCGCACGGCCACCGCCTTGTTGCGCCAGTCGATGTGCTGGAGGGCCTCGATCGCCTTTCGGCGCGCCTCGTTCTTGAAGCGATCGGCCACCGCGTCTTCGAGGTCGAGGAACACGACGTCGGCATCGCCTTCGGCGGCACGCGAGAAGAAGCGCTCGGAGGTGGCCGGCACGGCGAGTTCGGAGCGCTGCAGACGCTGGCGGCGGGGCTGGATGATGGTGGCGGACACGGGGACTCCGTTGATATGGGAATGGGGAGGGAGAAGACGCGATCGGCTGGCTCGGCCGCTGGATTCAGGGGTCGACCTTGATGTTGTTGGCGACGATGAGCTCGGTCCACTTCGGTACCTCGGCCTTCACGAAGGCACCCCATTCGGCGCCGCCGCGCAGGTCGGGCAGGGCGCCGCGCTCGGTGAAGGCGTTCTGCATGGCGCGGTCCGCGATCACGCGGTGGATCTCGCGCTCCAGCACGGCGACGACGGCCGGCGGCGTGCTCGCGGGCACCAGGAAGCCGGCCCAGCCGACCGCCTCGAGGTCGGGCTTGCCGTGCTCGGCGACGGTGGGCACGTCCGGCAGTTGCGGCACGCGCCGGGCGGATGTCACGGCCAGCGGCTTCAACTGGCCGCTCTTGATGTAGCCGAAGGCGGCAGAGACGGTGTCGACGCCCATCGCCACCTGGCCACCGAGAAGGTCGTTCATCAGCGGGCCGCTGCCGCGGGAGGGCACGGCG
>CAIQMJ010000993.1 GCA_903872875.1 uncultured Variovorax sp. | reverse complement strand
GTTTGTGTCCACGCGGTCATGGGGCGGATTGGATTCGAGCTGCCAGTCGCCCGCAGCTTCGCCGGGACGCAGCAGCCGGGCCTGGGTCAGCGATGCCGTGTCGGTCGGTGCGATCGACAGGAAGCGTTCGCCGCCGCGCAACTCGAAGCCCAGCACCATGAAGGGCGGGACAACCGCCTTGGGTTGCACGGTCTCGGTGGTGCGCTGGCGTGCTGCCGGTGTGGGGGCGGTTTGGCGGGCGCGTTGCAGTCGCGTCTCGATACCGTCCAGGCGCCTCAGGATCGGCGGCAGGTCGTCGGCGCGGGCATTGCCGGCCTGCCCTTGTTCGAGCTTGGCCAGCCGCTCTTCGAGTGCTTGCTGCGCGGTCGTGAAACTTGCTTGGCTGAGTACCGCGGGCTGGTGCTTGCTTGCTTCGGCCTGCTGTTCAAGGTCGGCCACGCGCGCCGTCATGGCTTTGAGTTGGCCCTCCTGGGCGCTGCCCTGTGCCTGCTCGGCCAGACGGGACAGTCCGACGCTGTTGACAAGGGAGATGCCGCTGATCAGCAGCAGCCAGGTGGCCGTGGCAATGCGCAGCCAGCGCGTGCGCGAGGGAGATGAAATCGCCGACGTCATGGCTGCAACTCCGGTGCGACGATGACGGAGGGCTTCGCGGCGCCATCGACAGTTGGGGAATCGGGGAGACGGGTACTCGATGGCGTCGCAGTGGGGAGCGATGAGGGCTCGACGTGTCGGCGGAAGCAGACTTGGCGGACCGTGTCGTCGACCGACAGATCCCGGGCCGGCCCGGCGAGGGTCAGGAGGGCATCGCGTAGCGTCAGAGGCCCCAGGTGCAGATGCGCTGCCGGCAGCGGCAGCGCGTAGAGCACGGTCGTGTCGCTGTTGCCTTCGCAAAGCTGATAGCCCGAACGCAGCAGTACATGGCGTAGCGCATCGCCCACCATCACGCTTGCCGTCGGGGGGATGGCGACATCGATGGCCTGTTGCAGCAAATCCCGTTGCGCGGCATCGGGCACCATTTCGACCAGCGTGTAGCGGCCATAGCGGACGACCGGGATCAGTTCGTCGTGAGGCGGCGATGGGGTCTGGATGTCCGGCTTGGTCTCCGGAACTGAGGCGGAAAGCGCCACGGATGATGTGGTGCATCCACTCGTCAGCACGATGGCCGCCAGCAGGCTGGCGACGAATGCGCCGCGTCTGGCGTGGTGAGTCAAAGTCGGTGGCATGCCTTGATTTCCCGGTGTCGTGGTGACGCCACCATCACAGGGAAAGGCCGTCGCATCAGCAGACAAAGGGAACCGCAGCTCGACCGATTTATCTGGCGGGCGGACCGTGGGGGCGGCTATCGTGTCGAGGACACTCATCGGGCGCGTGGATCGCCTGCGCCACAATGAACATTGACTTCGCGCTACGTGACGTTTAGTGATACATTGCGCGAAATGAATGAGTCGAGGCCATGACCGCTCCCAGTCCCCTGTCCGCCGTTCTCGACGCGGCCGAGCGCGCTGGCAAGCTGAACCTGCGCACCGAGGAAATCATCTCGGCCATGCCGGGTGTCGGCCCCGAAGCGCTGCGCCAGGCCCTGCATCGGCAGCAACGGCGCGGGCGGTTGGTTCGGCTTTCGCGGGGTTCGGACCATTGGCTGATCGTGCCGCTGCAGCACGCCGCTGCTGGTGCGCCTCCGTTGGAAACCTGGCTCGACCGCTATCTGACCAAGACATTGGACACGCCGTATTACGTCGCGCTGTTGAGCGCCGCCGAAACCTACGGCGCTTCGCCCTATGCAGTGATGGTGACCCAGGTGATGGTGCCCGAACGTCGCCGGCCGATCACGGTCGGCCGGCATGAAGTGGTATTCCACACCCGTGCGCGGATCGAACGCATGCCGACCCGCTGGCATGAAACGCCGGACGGGCGCTTCAAGGTCAGCACGCCGGAACTGACCGCGCTGGAACTGGTGCAGCGCGAAACGCTGCTCGGCGGCATGACGCGGGTGCGGGCAGTGCTGCAGGTGCTCTGGGAGTCCTGCACGGCAGCG
>CAIQMJ010000992.1 GCA_903872875.1 uncultured Variovorax sp. | reverse complement strand
TCGACTCGCGGCGCAGCGCGCTCAGGTCGTGTGCAAGGTCGGAGCGTTCGCGCTCGGTGGCTTCGCGCAGTTCGCGCAGCACGCCGGGCGTGAGAAGCAGTTCGGATGTCTTCGGCGCCTCGCGCAGCAGCCAGTCGCGCAGCACGCTCTCGGCGCGTTCGATGGTCGGCCAGATCGGCCACAGGGTGTCGTCGAGGTCCAGCGAAATCGCCGCAATGCGGCCGAGGTCGAGGGGTTCGCCAGAGGCGGCGGCCGGTGTCTCCAGGGTCATGCCCGAGAATATCGCATGCCTCAGCAAGACCTTCACGCGGGCGGGTCGCCCGCGGCTCCCGCCATCAGCGCCCCCCCGACCGCCAACCCGCCCCATACCGCCGTGCTCTGGTGCAACCTGGGTTCGCCCGATGCGCCGACCGCCGGCGCGGTGCGCACCTACCTCGCAGACTTCCTGGGCGACCCACGCGTGGTCGAGATCCCGCGTGCACTCTGGCTGCCGATCCTCCACGGCATCATCCTGCGCGTACGGCCTGCCAAGTCGGCTGCCAAGTACGCCAGCATCTGGTTGAAGGAAGGCTCGCCGCTGAAGGTCTGGAGCGCACGCCAGGCGCGGCTTCTGGACGACAAGCTGCAGGCATCGGGGCACAGCGTGACGGTGCGCGATGCGATGCGCTACGCCAACCCGTCGATCACCGCGCGGCTCGATGCGCTGCAGGCCGAAGGCATCGAACGCGTGCTGGTGCTGCAGGCCTACCCGCAGTATTCGGCGACCACCACGGCCAGCGTGATCGATGACATCAGCGCCTGGACACGGCACCAGCGCCGGCTGCCCGAGCTGCGTTTCGTCAATCAATACCACGACGACGCGCTGTACATCGAGGCGCTCGCGCAGAGCGTCGAAGCGTACTGGCAGCAGCAAGGACGGCCCGACCAGCTGGTGATGAGCTTCCATGGCATTCCCGAACGCAACATCCGGCTCGGCGATCCCTACCAGTCGCAGTGCCTGCAAACCGCACGGCTGCTGGCCGCGCGCCTCGGGCTGTCGGACGCGCAGCACCGCGTGACCTTCCAGTCGCGCTTCGGCCGCGCCAGGTGGCTGGAGCCTTACACCGAACCGACGCTGCGCGCCCTGGGCGCTTCAGGCACAGGCCGGGTCGACGTGATGTGCCCGGGCTTTCCTGCCGACTGCCTCGAAACGCTGGAAGAGATTGCGATGGAAGGCCGCGAAGCCTTCCTGCATGCGGGCGGCAAGGACTTCCGCTACATCCCCTGCCTGAACGACAGCCCCGCATGGATCGATGCGCTGGCCGGGATCGCCGAACGTCATCTCGCGGGATGGGATACGCGACCGCGCCCTCAGAACCGGCCGAGATAGTCCAGCTTGCCGATCGGCACGCCGGCGTTGCGCAACACGTCGTAGGCGGTCGTCACATGGAAGAAGAAGTTCGGCAGCGCGAACTGCAGCAGGTAGCGCTGCGCTTCGAGGTTGAGTTCATGGCCCCCGACCTTCAGCAACACGCTGCGGTCTTCATGGCCATCGATCGCCGCACGGTCGACACTGTTCAGGAACTCGACTGTCCTGGCGATGCGTGCCTGCAGTTCCTCGAAGCTTGCCTCGGTATCGGCAAAGGGCGGTGCGCTGACGCCGGCAATGCGTGCGACGCCGAGCTTCGAAGCGTCGCTGGCGCGCTGAACCTGGCCCGCGAGCGTCAGCATGTCGGGCGCCAGCCGCGCCTGGACCAGCGTCGCCGGGTCGGCATCCGCCGCCTTCACGTGCGCCAGGCCCCTGTCGAGCACATGTGAAAGCTGGGCCAGTCCGCGGGTGAACACTGGCACGGAAACGTCGTACATCGAAATCGTCATGGGGAGCCTCCTCGTGATGGGGCGGCCATTGTCACGACTTGCGCGCAATCGTGCTGGCCACGCCGCCGCCCAGGCGGGCGTCACCCCGTCACCAGCGCAACAGCCGCGGCCCGAGGCAGGCGCCGAGCGCCATCGTCACGGCGATGCCGGCCACATACCAGACCGCGAGGAAGGGCGCGGCCAGTTCCATGCAGTGCAGCGCATATACCGAAGCGCCCAGGCCGCCGGCGACGGCTCCAGCCGCGGCGCCGGCCCATGATGGCCGCGTCGGCGCCAGGCTTTTCAGTGCGGCGAACACCGCAATGAACATCGGC
>CAIQMJ010000991.1 GCA_903872875.1 uncultured Variovorax sp. | reverse complement strand
CGGCGTGGTCGGTGAGGTCGCCGCGCGCATCTTCGGCCAGACCGACCCGGAGACCACCGCCTACGCCCACAGGCTCGGCCTGGCACTGCAGCTGACCAACATCATCCGCGACGTCGGCGAAGACGCGCTGCGCGGACGCATCTACCTGCCCGTCAACGAGCTTCAGCAGTTCGACGTCAAGGCGCATGAACTGCTGAACCGCGTGAGCTCCGACCGTTTCCTCGCACTGATGAAGTTTCAGGCGGCACGCGCCCACGCCGCCTACGACGAGGCGCTGGCGCTGCTGCCGGACACCGACCGGCGCAGCCAGAAGCCGGGCCTGATGATGGCCAGCATCTACCGCACGCTGTTGCGCGAGATCGAGCGCGACGGCTTCCAGGTCCTGAACCAGCGCGTGAGTCTGACGCCGATGCGCAAATTCTGGCTCGCGTGGCGCGTGCAGGCCCTGGGTCGCCTGTGACGTCCGCGAGACCGAGGCGCTGCCCGCAGTGGCGACCTGCAGCCGAATGAAGCTCGCGGTCGTCGGTGCCGGCTGGGCCGGGCTTGCATGCGCGATCGAGGCCACACGTGCCGGCCATGTGGTCACCTTGTTCGAAGCGGCGCGCACGCCCGGCGGCCGTGCACGGCGGATCGACGCGACCGGCGGCGTCGACGGCACGCCGCTCGACAACGGCCAGCACATCCTGATCGGCGCCTACACCGCGACATTGGCACTGATGCGCGAGGTCGGTGTCGATCCCGCACAGGTGCTGCACCGCATGCCGCTTTCGCTGCGCTTCGCGGATGGTGGCGGCCTGCAGGTTCCCGCACACTGCCCCGCACCGCTCGACCTGCTCGCCGGCATCGTGGGCGCGCGTGGCTGGTCATGGCGCGACAAGCTCGGCCTGGTGCGTGCGGCGCTGCGCTGGCAGCGGCAGCGTTTCGCCTGCGCGCCCGAACTGAGCGTCGAGGCCCTGTGCTGCGCACTCACGCCACGCGTACGGCACGAGTTGATCGAGCCGCTGTGTGTCTCCGCGCTGAACACGCCCGCCGAAGACGCCAGCGCGCAGGTCTTCCTCCGTGTACTGCAAGACGCACTTTTCGGCGGCCGTGGCGGCGCTGACCTGCTGCTGCCACGCGTCGACCTGGGTGCCCTGCTGCCCGACGCTGCACTGCGGTGGCTGGTCGATCACGGCGCCACGGTGCGGCTCGGCCATCGCATTCAGTCGCTCATCGCCTCGAAGAACGGCTGGCGGCTCGACGACACCGAGGTCGATCGCGTCGTGCTGGCCGTCGCACCGTGGGACGCGGCCCGGTTGGTCCGAGGTGCCGCGCTCCCACGGGCTGACGACTGGCTGCTGACGGCCGAGGCGCTGCGGCACGAAAGCATCGCCACGGTGTATGCGTCCGCTGGTGCACGGCGGCTTGCAGCGCCGATGCTTGCACTGCGCAGTCATGCCGCGGCACCGGCGCAGTTCGTGTTCGATCGGGGACGGCTCGGCGGAGCTCCGGGCCTGCTGGCCTTCGTGGTCAGCGCAAGCAACCTGCCTCGCGAGGCGCTGGAACACGGCGTCCTGCAACAGGCACGTGAACAACTCGGCCTCGCCAATGTCGAGGTGCTGCGGACGGTGGTCGAAAAGCGGGCGACCTTCGCCTGCACGCCGGGACTGCAACGCCCCGCCGTACGGATCGCCGAGGGCTTGCTCGCCTGCGGCGACTACATCGACGGCCCCTATCCCGCCACGCTCGAAGGCGCCGTGCGCAGCGGAATGGCCGTCGCGCGCGCCATCGTCCCCGCAACGGCACCCGACCGCCGCGAACCCAACGCACGCCGATGACACTGGATTACCTGGATTTCGACTACAGCGAAAACGGAGAGGACGACACCGCCTTCGGCACCTTCGACGCGCTCGCATCCGTCGGACCGGCGCAGGTCGAAGCCGTCCATGCGGAGATTTCTGACGTGCTGGCCTGGGCGCACGCCGTGTTCGGCGAACCCGGCCCGGTGGCCGATGGCTTCGCCTGGGACTGCGACCTGCAAGCGCTGCGCGAGTACAGCGTGGCCGACGTGCTGCACTACGACGCCGGCCGGCGGGCGCTCGTCGTCGAGCCTGGCGCCGCAGGCGTACCGCGCCACACCGTCGGACTGTCGCTCAGCGGCTCGAGCGATTTCTGCGAGGCTCTGCGCGAGCGCTTCGAGCTCGACTGAACGGCTGGAGGCGCATCGAGCGCATCGCACGGGCCGTTGTTCAGAGCGGTGGGCTCATGCGGCGCCCAGCGCCCGGCACAGCGCCCGCAGGTCCGGCACGATCAAATGCGGCGGTTGTCCGCCGTGCGACCAAGGCGGCTGCTCGTCCTCGGGCATGCGCACGACCCAGGCGGTCTGCATGCCCACACCGAGCGCGCCCACTACGTCGAGCGCCGGGTCGTCTCCCACATGCAGCACCTGCTCCGGCGCCACGCCGATCGACGCCGCGGCGGCGTGGAAGATCGGCGCATGCGGCTTGCCACTGCCGAAACGGTAAGCGCTGAAGGCGGTACGGAAGAAGCGGTCCACGCCGGTCAGCTTCAGATCGGCGTTGCCGTTGGAGATCGCGACCAACGGATAGCGCTCGCTGAGCCACTCCAGGGCCGGCAATGCGTCGTCGTACAGCACCACACGCTGGCGCTCCGCGAAAAACACGTCGAAGGCGGGATCGGCCAGCGCCGGGTCTTCGCCTGCGCGGCTCAGCGCGGCGCGGATCGACTCGCGGCGCAGCGCGCTCAGGTCAGATCGG
>CAIQMJ010000990.1 GCA_903872875.1 uncultured Variovorax sp. | reverse complement strand
GACATCCTTGTCAACAACGCGGCGCACACGCCGGGCACCTCGCTGTGGGACATCACCGCGGCCGAGTGGGACGAGGTCCTGGCGGTGAACCTGCGCGGCAGCTTCTTCGGTTGCCGCATCGCGGGCCGCCACATGCGCGCGCGGCGCACGGGCCGGATCATCAACTTGTCGTCGCTCGCCGGGCAGCAGGCCAGCAGCGCGACCGGGCTGCACTACGCGGCGTCGAAGGCCGGGCTGCTCGCGCTCACCCGTGGCTTCGCGCAGGAACTTGCGCCGCACGGCGTGACCGTCAACACGCTCGCGCCTGCGGCGATCCGCGGCCCCGTGCTGGACGCGCTCGACGATGCGCGCAAGGCGGCGCTGGCTGCGAGCATCCCGGTCGGGCGCTTCGGGGACGCGGGCGAAGTGGCGGCCGCGGCCGTCTACCTCGCGTCGCCCGCGTCCGCATTCATGACCGGCGCCACGATCGATTTGAATGGCGGACGGCTGATGCGCTGAGCTAAACTCGGCGCCAATGTTCATTCATCACGTCATCCAGACAGGTCAAGGCAGCCGGGGAGCCTGGCCTTGGCGTACGCCATCGTTGCTGTCTGTTTGATTGCACGGCGCACGCCGTGCGCCCTTGGCCCCCCGTCCGCACGGCGCGAGGCCTGATTCCTGAATGACACCGCCAGCGGCCAACCTCCGCGCCCTGGCTGACGGAGACCTCCCGTGATCACCGAACTCGAATTCAAAAGCCTCAGCGCGCAGGGCTACAACCGCATTCCGCTGATGGTCGAGGCCTTTGCCGACCTCGAAACCCCGCTCTCGCTCTACCTGAAGCTCGCGCACACCAAGGACGGCGGCCGGTACAGCTTCCTGCTCGAATCCGTGGTCGGCGGCGAACGTTTTGGCCGCTACAGCTTCATCGGCCTGCCGGCCCGCACGCTGATCCGCGCCAGCGGCTTCGGCGCTGCGGCCCGCACCGAGGTCGTGACCGACGGCCAGGTCGTCGAGAGCACCGATGGCAATCCGCTCGATTTCATCGCCGCCTACCAGAAGCGCTTCAAGGTCGCGCTGCGGCCCGGCCTGCCGCGTTTCTGCGGCGGCCTGGCCGGCTATTTCGGCTACGACGCGGTGCGCTACATCGAGAAGAAGCTCGAGACCTCCTGCCCGCCCGACACGCTGGGCTGCCCCGACATCATGCTGCTGCAGTGCGAGGAACTGGCCGTCATCGACAACCTGTCGGGCAAGCTCTACCTGATCGTCTATGCCGATCCGGGCCAGCCCGAGGCGTACGCCAATGCCAAGCGCCGGCTGCGCGGACTGCGCGAGCAGCTCAAGTACTCGGTCAGCGCGCCCCAGGTGAAGCCGTCGCAGGCGCACCCGGCCGAGCGGTCCTTCGCCAAGGCCGACTACATCGCGGCCGTCGAGCGCGCCAAGGAACTGATTGCCGGCGGCGACTTCATGCAGGTGCAGATCGGCCAGCGCATCAGCAAGCGCTATACCGAGTCACCGCTGTCGCTTTACCGCGCGTTGCGCTCGCTGAATCCGTCGCCCTACATGTTCTATTACCACCTGGGCGATTTCCATGTGGTCGCGGCCTCGCCGGAAATCCTGGTGCGGCAGGAGAACACGCCCGACGGCGAACAGAAGGTGACGATCCGCCCGCTGGCCGGCACGCGCCCGCGCGGCGCCTCGCTGGAACTCGACAAGGCGGCCGAGGCCGAACTCATCGCCGATCCGAAGGAGCGCGCCGAGCACGTGATGCTGATCGACCTGGCGCGCAACGACATCGGCCGCATCGCCAAGACCGGCAGCGTGAAGGTGACCGAGGCCTTCGCGGTCGAGCGCTACAGCCACGTGATGCACATCGTGAGCAACGTCGAAGGTACGCTCAAGGACGGCATGACCGCGATCGACGTGCTGAAGGCCACGTTCCCGGCGGGCACGCTGACCGGCGCGCCCAAGGTGCACGCGATGGAGCTGATCGATCAACTCGAGCCGACCAAGCGCGGCATCTATGGCGGCGCCTGCGGCTACATCAGCTACGCCGGCGACATGGACGTTGCGATTGCCATCCGGGCGGGCATCGTGAAGGACCAGATGCTTCACGTGCAGGCTGCGGCCGGCGTGGTGGCCGATTCGGTGCCCGAGCTCGAATGGAAAGAGACCGAGGCGAAAGCGCGCGCACTTCTGCGCGCCGCGGAACTGGTGGAAGAGGGATTGGAATGAGCACGATGAACGAGATCCAGAACGACTTCTCGCACGAGATCATCGGTGCGGCGGTCGAGGTGCAGCGGGTGCTCGGCACCGGTCTGCTCGAGCAGGCGTATTCGGCGGCGCTGGCGATCGAACTCGCCGAGCGAGAGATCGGTTTCGCGCGCGACGTGCCGCTCTCGGCTGCCTACAAGGGCCGGTCCCTCGGCGAGGTTTACCGTGCGGGCTTCGTGATCGAGCAGTCGGTCATCGTCGAACTGCGAACGGTCGATGCGCTGAACGACCTGAATCGCGCGCAGGTCATGGCTGCGTTGCGCGTGTCCGGCTTCAAGCTGGGGCTGCTGATCAACTTCAACGTGTTCCCCGTCGTGAAGGGCGTGCACCGGATCGTGAGCAAGCCATGAAGCTCCTGATGATCGACAACGACGAGTAGCTTCCACCGGAAGCCGCTAATTTCCACGGTTCGGATGTAAGTTGTTGATTTATAAGGGATGATGCTCCATCTGCGTCCAACAAGGACTAGGCCAATCTGCTGCAATTGTGTATATTTCTGTGCATATAAACCTTCTCGCGAGGCGTATACACATGGCAGTCAACCTCCTCTCAGCGCGCAAGGCTGAAACAGCGCCTCCCCAAGAACAGCCGTACTGGCTGAAGGATGGAGGCAACCTCTTCCTCTACGTGACGACGAACGGGCGCAAGGTCTGGCGTTTTCGCTATCGCATCGGCGGCACTCCGCAGATCTTCACGATTGGAAAGTATCCCGAGTTCACTCTGGAGAAGGCGCGCGCAGAACGCGATCGCGCTCGCGATCTGGTCGCGAAGGGCATCCACCCCCTGATCGACAAGAAGTCCAAGGTGGCGTCGCAGATCGAACTCAACGAGAACACCTTTGAACTGATTGCCGGGCAATGGATGGCATTCAATTCCGAGTGGAGTGTTTACTATGCGAAGCAAGTCAAGGACTACCTGACTAAGGACGTATTCCCAAAAATCGGGAAGCTTCCCGTCAGTGCAATCAAAGCATCCCACTTGCGTCCGCTGATCCAGGCGGTGTCCGATCGTGGAGCCAAGAGCGTTGCAGTGCTGATTCGGCAATGGGTGGGCCAGATCTTCGCCTATGCCGCAGTGCAGGGTGTTTGTGACTACGACCCCTCGTCCTTGTTGAAGGGGTTGGTCAAGCGGCCACAGGTGCGACACAACCCTCCGCTGAAATGGGTCGAAATACCCGATTTCCTCAAGAAGCTCGATGAATCTGCCGGTTACCGCACTACCGTAATCGCACTTCGGTTGATGGCCTTGACGTTCGTTCGGACGGCGGAGCTGCGCAAATCTCAATGGGCCGAATTCGACTTGGACAATGCCACGTGGCTCGTTCCTGCCGAGCGCATGAAGATGCGCAGACCCCATATCGTTCCACTCTCAAAGCAGGCGGTGGCGGCCTTGAGGGAGCTGCACGCGCTGACAGGCGGTGGGAAAGTCCTGTTTCCGAGCTATCGAAAACCCGGGCAGGTGATGTCAGCCACGACGCTCAACCAGTCATTGAAGCGCATGGGCTACGGCGGAAGGTTCTCCTCGCATGGGTTTCGTTCGACGGCCACAACGTTGCTGGGACTTCTTGGATATCCAGAGAATCGCGTTGACCTGCAACTGGCCCATAGCAAAAAAGACCCTTCGCGAGCGCCGTATGACCATGCCAAGTACGTGAGCTCCAGGACCATCCTGATGCAGGATTGGGCGGACATCTTGGACGCCCTTGAGCGAGGCGACACGGTCGCGCAGATAACGAGTGCATTCGGCCCCATGTCGAAGCGTCGTGCGGCAATCTTGAAGGTTATAGAGCGAGAGTAGTTCGCGTCCATTGCGTCGAGCGGGGGCTACTTGATTGCCACCTCCGCGATACGGTGGCTCTTGTCTTCGCTCAACTGGGCAGGATTGGTTCGGCGAATTGATCCAACAGGACGTTCGACACATCACTCTTGCGCAGCAGATAAGTCGTGAGTTCTGCCGACTGATGTGCCAGGGGGCGCCCGACGACGCCAATCGGACGGTACTGCTCGACTCGGGCCGCAGGCGCCAGGCACACGCCATAACCCGCGGCTACCAGCGTCATCATCAGGTCGAACGACCGCACCTCGGTGATGTTCGCAGGCACTGCGTTGGCGATCGAGAGGAACTGGTCGACCTGCCCGCGGTAGCCCGCCCATGTGTGCACATCCAGGGTGATCAGGGGATAGCATGCTGCGAGGGCTATCGGCACGGATTCGTGGGCAAGCAGCGGATGTCGACGGGCGACCGCCACTGTCAGTGCATCGTGCCAGATCGGGATGGCGTTGATGTCTTCAGAGACAGCGGCCGATTGGCAGAACCCCGCATCGAATGTGCCATCGTCCAGCCCACGCATCTGCTCCTTCAGGGGAACCTCTCGGATCCGGACGCGCACGCTGGGTTCGTGCTGGTGATGCAGCGCCAGCAGCGTTGCCAGCCTGGGATAGACCAGGCTGTCCGACAAGGCGATGTTCAACGCATTGGAAGAGTCCATCGCACCACCTGCTGATTGCTAAACACTCAAAAAAACGTGGATTGGTTCGACTGAGTTAAGTTTAACGTGGTTTAAGTCAGCGTGATATTCGACGCTTTTATGAATGCAAAAGCGATCGATACAGCGGGGGCGACCTGCCGGAACCACGACCTATGAAGCCGAACCTGCGCGTGCGTTCGGTGAGGCGGTGCGCGAGGCAAGGACCGCGCAAGGTGTGGCTCAGGAGACGTTAGCGGGACTGGCGGGCATTGAGCGCTCGCACATGGGCAAGATCGAACGGGGCGAGCACATGCCGACCCTGGTGTTGATCCTGCGGATTGCCAAGGCACTTGGGTGCAGTGCGGCGTCGCTCATGGAGGCCACCGAATCCCGTTTGGCTAGCTAGTGGATCGGAATCAGCCGACCAGGCGTGACCCACCCCATCCGCCGCTGCCTGCCCACCGGCTTCAAGCATCCGCAGCAGTCTTCCCGTCGATCAGCTTCAGATAGGGATTGTTGGCTGTGACCTGCGCGAGAACCCGTGTCGGTTCTGCCAACAGATAACCGTGCAACCGGCGCGACTTGCGCGGCCCGGCCACTTCGCAGGTCCAGATGTTCAGTCCGCTGTCCTGCTTGCGATGCAGATGCAGCCGCTCGAACTGCTTCTGCACCCATTGCCATGCGGCCAGCTTCTCCTGTTTCGCCAGCAGTGCGATCTGCGGGTGCTCCTGGACGTAGCGCTGGAACACGCCGGGACTGACCAGGTAGGCGGTATCGGCGACCGTATGCACCAGTGCCTTCGCATCATTGATGATGAGCCGGCGGGATTCGACGCCCTGTCGCAGCCATTCCACGAAGTGTTCGCCCGAGGGCGTTCCGCCGTTGGCATCTTCGCGCACCGGTGTTGACTCCGGCATGCGCGTAGCGGACGCCGTTGCAGGTGCGGGTCCGTCGGCAAGTTCTTCCTCCGGAGACGGGCTCCGAGGATCGGGAGAGCTCAGCAGACCCAGCAAGGCGTCAATGCCATCCACAGCGGCAGGCACTACGGAAGAAGGTGCGGATGGACCAGGTCGGGTCGATGCGTCGGATCGAGCGCTGGAAGCGTGGATCGGGGCATCGGCCGACCCTGCGGATACCGAGTCCTCCGCCGCTACGTTTTCATCGGACACCACATCGACGGTGCCGGCGAATGCGGTGGGACGCTCGCCAGCGTTCCAGATCAGCGCCGGCGAGAGCTTGAGGAAAGTGAAGGTACTGGACCAGCCGCTATCGCTGGTCACGGTGGCTTTCCAGATCGCCTTGCCGTCTGGCGTGGGCAGCGCGACGCCGTGTTCCTGCAGCACGTTGAACACCGCCGTGTTGTTGGCCGGAATGCCGTCGATGCCCTGGGACAGCAGGTGCGCCCGCAACTTGTCGGAGACCGTCTTGCTCACCAACCAAAGTGCATCTTGGGTCAGCCAGCCGTCCGAGGGGCCGTTGGGTTGATTCAGCTTCAGCACCTCCTTCAGCAGATACCGCAGCCCATCGAGCAACTTACGCTGCAGAGCGTGTTTCGGCGCAGCCAGTGCCTTGCTGGGATCGCCCCCCAGTTCCTGCGCCACCGAAGCCTGATCGGCCTGGACCACCAGTTCGCCCAGTACCCCGGCGTGCTCGTACTGGCCGGCCAGCACGTACAGCAGCGAAGACCACAGGTCGGGATAACCGCTAAGCCAGTCGAGGATCTGGGTGTCGAGCAGGTGGTTGTAGAGCAGTCCGGTGGCTGCGCTGTGCAAACGGTACTCGCGGTCCCTGCCATAGCGAAAGCGATACGGCTTCTGGATCGGGCCGTGCCAGGGGTGCCAAACGCTGCCATTGGTGTGCTCGACTTCCAGGTCGACGGCAATCTTGCCGATGTCGTGCAGCAAGGCCGCATAGGCGGTACCGGCAGTCCAGGCTTCCGCCTGGGCCGCTTGGGCTTCCGGGGTGGCCCCGGCCGGCAGAAGATGGGACTGCCGCAGCTTGAGGGCGTAGGCGACGATTTCCAGGCCGTGGTCCAGCATGCCGCCGGGATAGGCATGGTGGTGGCTTTCAGAAGCTGGAAATTGCTGGACCAACTCTGCGTAGCGCTCCAGCGGCCGGCGGTAGAGCACTGCGAACTGCGCCCGCGAAAGCGAGGTGCGCTGCCAGATGTGTTCCAGCAGGCGCTGCCGTCGCGGGGTGGCCAGCAGCACGGCGGCGGACTCCGGCCGTATCGGCGCGCCAGGTGGTGTCGGCATGGCGGCGGTAGGTGGTGCGCCAGCGGATGGCGGTACCCTTTTACGCTGGAACAGCGAGAGCATGGTGAACCCTGAAGTGACGGGTCGGCGGGGGAGCCTTTTGGCCTTTTTCGGGTAGGGCCTTTCCCCTTGCCCCCATTCCCTTGCCCCTTCCCAACCCTTGGCCTTTACCGGAAGCCCTTGGATATAGGGCAACCGCAAGGGGGCAGCCACGGGCAATGCGGTGCTGGCCCAATCCGGATTGAGGTGGGAAGGCAGGCTGTCCCGACCCTACGATGGCCTTCTCACTCGACCGGAGGGACGCCATGCTCAACCAGATTGACATGGTAAGGAATTTTCCTTACCATGCAGGCGTTGTCATCCGGAGAACTGCCATGCCCGAGATCCACGAAGTCGCCACGCTGACCTCCAAGGGCCAGATCACGCTGCCCAAGCCCATTCGGCAGGCCCTGGGCGTGGACACCGGCGGAAAGGTGGCGTTCGACTTGCGCGGAGGCGAAGTCATCGTGACCCGAGCCGACGAACACGAAGACCCGGCGATTGGTGCCTTCCTCGGCCTGCTTGAGGCGGATATCCGTGCGGGACGGCATCTTCAGTCGCTTCCGGAGGATCTCGCCCGGGCGATGCTGGCGAATGTTGGCCACGCGGTGAATCTCGATGAAGACATCGAAGGCGAAGTGGCGTTCTGATGCAGCGGCATGGCTGGACGCTGCTGTTCCACGAGGGCGTGGTCGAGCAACTGCGCAAGCTGCAGGCGGCCGCGCAGCGGGCCGAACAGAACGACCCGAAAGGGTTCGAGGGCAACGCCAACGTCAAGCTGTTCCGGGCGTTGAGCCAGTTGATCATGGATGTCGTGCCGAGCGATCCGGCGCGCGACGAGTTCCGCCAGGGCAATACCCTGGGGTCGGCGTACCGCCACTGGCGGCGCGCGAAGATCGGGCGGCGATTCCGCCTGTTTTTCCGCTACGACTCCAAGGCGAAGGCGATCGTGTTCGCCTGGGTCAACGACGAGCAGACCCTGCGGTCGGCGGGCAGCAAGTCCGACCCGTATGCAGTGTTCGAGAAGATGCTCGGACGCGGCAATCCGCCCAACGATTGGGCGGCCCTGGTGGCGGCGAGCCAGGCGGACTGGGCCGCATCCCAGAAACCAACATAGGCAGACGCATGAGGTAGTCACGATGAAGGCCACCCCGAAAACCACGATGGCGGAACGCGCCGGCCGAACTCTCGGCCGCGCCTACCGGGCAGCCATGCGTCGAGAGGCCCATGTCGTGCGGTGGCAGGTTGGCAAGGGCATGCCGATTCGGGGTGCCAAGGCGACTCTCTGGATCACCAAGCTCGCGGTGCTAGGTGTGCTGCTTTACGTGGCGTTCTGGCTGGCGCTCCTGCTGTTGCTTGTAGTCGCGGTGGCTTGGCTCGCCCGCGATGCGAATCCAACGGAACCGGAGGAGTGGGCGATCGGCGACCAGGCGGACTACAAGAAGGGTGTCTTCTATGACCCGATCAACTACGGCGATGACCCTGATCCGCGATTTGATGAAGACCGGTAGCTGCCGATTATTTGATCGCCTTCATCGCAACGTCTGACCCCTTCGAGCCAGCTTGGCTGGCTGCCTTGGTGCCTTCTGAAAGGCCCTGAACTGCTCCCGCAGCACGAATGCCGACCCAGCTCAAAGCCGCTACCCAGAATCCTGGCAGCATGATGAACATCGCCGCCATGACGAAGTTGAGCAGCATGTCGCCGAAGGCATTGTTCAACCCCATAAGCGGATCAAAGTTGCTGTGCGGCCGGTTGGCGCCGAAGCCCCAGCCATAGAGCGCATCGAGGATCGTTGAGTCGATCCAGCGTGCGAGCTGGAACCAGAAGTCCACGAAGAACAATGCGAACTCCACGCAGCTCACCGTGACCACGGCTTTCAGGTCGTAGGTGCCGATCAGCAGCACCAGCGGGATACAGATGACGATCGCCATCTTCAAGAGCGACAGCACCATCGGGAGTGCCTGGCGCACCACGTCCATCGCCGGGAAAAATCCCAGCGAGCCCGTCGTCAATCCCAGGTCGCCTGCACCGCGCGTGACGATGTTGGGCAGTGTCTTGTCGATCTGTCCGCCGTAGTCGGTGTAAACCGAGCCCTGGTTCATCTTCTGCTGCCGTGGTGAGGCGATGGCCCGGATCACCGAGTCATCGACCTGCGCTTGCGTCAGGAAGCCCGCCCAGCGACCGAACCGGGAGAGCAAGTCCGGATCGACTTGCGCCAGCAGGCGACTGCGCAGACCGCTGCTGCCTTCCGACCACCACTGTTGGCAGGTCGGGTAGCCCCCGCCGCTGTCCACCTGGGCCAGCCCTGCGTCGCGCGCCGCGTTGTAGGGCCAGGCCGTCCTCGGCGTGCTGGAGTGATAGGTATCGTAGAAGCCGCCCGTGCCGAGAAAGTAACTCGATCCGATCCAGGTCACGTCGTTCATCTGTTCGTCGGAGAGCGTTGGCCGATTCCTGAACAGCT
The DNA here is from genome assembly GCA_903872875.1 of uncultured Variovorax sp. Classification (GTDB taxonomy): domain Bacteria; phylum Pseudomonadota; class Gammaproteobacteria; order Burkholderiales; family Burkholderiaceae_C; genus Variovorax. The sequence goes on along the minus strand of CAIQMJ010000990.1, from coordinate 101 downwards.
TCGCCCGCGCCGGACCGTAGCAGTCGTGCGTGAAGTCGGCCACTTCCTGGGCCAGCCCTGCTTCGCGCGCCGCGTTGTAGGGCCAGGCCGTCCTCGGCGTG
>CAIQMJ010000989.1 GCA_903872875.1 uncultured Variovorax sp. | reverse complement strand
GATGGGACACGGCAGCATCGTGTTCGACGGTACGCCCGACAGCCTCCGGGCCGACGTGGCCACGCGCAAGGAGTGGCTGGAGGTCTGAGTCCCCGGGGCCGGCGCACGGCAGATTCGGAATTCGAACCCCCATTTCGGATTCGGCGGGCGTGCGCGCACGCGGCCTGCCGATGATGAAGAGACCTCGCCACCCGGCGGGGTACGCCGCGTCGTGCCTTGCGCGCGACCCGAACGGTCCGGCTTCATCGAAAGGTCTCGAATGGTCACGCCTTCTGGCTCGCCCGCCCCTATTCGTTCCGTCCACGACGCCAGCCCCCTGCAACGGCGTTCGACGCCGACCGACAGTCCGGGGTCCGCCCGCGCCGCCGGGTATCTGGCCGGTGAGCTGGGCCAGCTCAAGCCATCCGGCAGCCTGGAGGTGACTGCGCCGCCCGAGCCGATCTCGACGCTCATCACACGGGCCATGCCTCCGAGGCAGGGCGCGAAGTTCTGGCAGGCGCTCGAAAGTCGGACTGCCGCGCCCGACAACGCGACGGCGCCCCGCGGGCCGCAGGACTTCGACCGCTGCCTGGCCACGCTGAAGGACTTCGCCCACGCCTGTGGCGCCTCCGGCGAGGTGTTCCGGCAACTCGACAGCCTGCAGTTGCAGACCTCCGGCGAGCTCAAAGGCAGCATCCGGCAGATCAAGGACAGGGACCTGTACGGCCCCACTCTCGGCTGGCTCGAGCGCATCGCTGCGGCGGTCACCGATCCGTCGCTACCGCTCAGTACCCGCCGTCTGATCCTGGACGAGATGTGCAATGGTCTCGACAAATGCGGCGGCGGCGTCGGCAACGCCCTCGAACTGGTCGCCGTGCGAGCCGAACTTCTGAGCCATGGGGTACAGGGGGCGGCGACCGCCTTCAAGTTGATGATGTTGACGCAGACCCTGACCGAGCTGATCCGCCAGGAGAAGATCGAGACCGCCTACGAGACGCACTGGGGAAAATCCCTCACTCAGCGCATCGCCGGCCCCTGCGGCCTTCCCCGGCTGCAGAACGACACCACGGTCCGCTACACGGACATATCGCCCCGCATCGTGCAGCAGGCCCAGAAGGATCTGATGAGGCGGTGCGACGCCGACAGCTTCATCGATCACTTCACCAGCAAGATCCACGAGGAAGCCAGCGAGGCCTTCGCCGAGGAGATGCGCACCAGGTTCGCCGGTATGGCCGGCATGCCGCTGGACGAAGCGTTCGAGTTCTGCCGGCAGGTGGCCGAGCGCGCCGCCACGGTCGACGGTCTCCGGCTGGAACCCGAGAAGCTGGCCACCGAACTGCTCCAGTACCACAACACGGGCGAGGAAGCCGCGGACGAGTACTGCACCATGAGGCGCGATCCGACGCCGCTGCGATCGCGCGTGCAGGACCAGTTGCAGCAGGCGGGCCTGATCGACATCGATGCGGTCACGCTCGCCCGCGTGGACGGCGGCGGATGCCTGCAATTCGACGGTACCGGGTTCTACGTGGACGCCGCAGTCGGGCGCCGCGCGCTCGCACCGCTCGAACTGGCGCATCAGCGGCCGAGCGATTTCGGCCCGCATGCGCGTACGCTGGCGCTGGACGTCATCCGCGGCAGCGAGGGCGCGGGTCTGGAATCATTCCCCGACCAGTGGGTGTTGGACCCCGAGGTGGCCTGCGCACTCATCAAGCAATCGCCCCCGGGAGAGGCCGTCGCCCGCATGCGCGCGCCCGCGTTCAGGGAACTTCAGCAGTCGGCCACGCAGGAGCAGCGCAATCAGATCGCCACCGCCGCCCTGCAGGGCGGGATGTCGGTGCGCGATCTGGTGGGCACAGGCTGGATCGACCCGAGCGGCGATGTGAGCGACCTGCTCGTGTCCCTGATCGAGCACGGCCGGGGCGACGCAGTCACCGCCCTGGTCAACGATCACGACGTGCGGCGCCCGATGCACAAGCTGCGCATCGAGGACTGGACCCGGAATCCGGCGTCCAGGGCGATCCACGCAGGCGACGAAGCGCTTTACCGGCTGCTGCGCAAGGCCGGCTGGTCGCCGGGCGGCGTGCCCGGGCGACTGCATGCCAGCACGGCGCTTGTCGATGCCCTCGTCTCCGGCGGCCGCACGGCCGGACTGCAGATCCTCATCGACGAGGGCCGCCTCGACGACTCGCGCATCGCACTGTCGGTGATCAGCCGTGCGGCAGCGGCGGGCGATCCGGCGATGGTCGCCGCGCTGCTGCCGAAGGTGCCCGCCAAGGAACTGCGGCCCGCTCTCCAGAATGCGATCACCCATGGCCGCGTCGGCGCGACGATCGTGCTGCTGCAGCACCTGCAAGCCGCGCCCAAGGTGCGTGCGGAACTCAGGACGCTCCTGAACAGCCAGTCGATGTCGTATCTGGAGCAGGACCCTGTGCAAGGTCTGCGGCATGTGAACAAATATCCCTTGCAGGTCGCCATCGAGCAGGGCAATGTGCAGATGGCCCGGTGCCTGTTGCAGGCCGGCTGTACCGTCGCGCAGACCGCCGAGTTCGACGCCATGGCCAATGCGCGGCTCGCGGGGCCGGAGATGGTCGAAGCGCTCGAGCAGTCCCTGGCCGTGGAACGCGAGCGCACCGCGCTGGCGAGCCCGCGGCGCGCGGCGGCCGACACCCGCGGCCAGCCCTCGCGGCGCTGAAGCCGCGGCACGGCGCGGCACGCGCCGCGACGGGAGGTGGTTGTCGCTGTTGGGACATTCGGCATAGGCACGCCATGAAGTCTCCATAGAATTGCGTAAAAAAGCACAATCGTGCGATTTGCGTGAATCGGGCATCCGGCCGATGCCGCGATCGGCTTGCCGCCTCTCCCTCCAACAGATACGAGGAACCGAATGACCGCTGAATACACCGTCCATGGCGACGTCGCCGTGATCACCCTGAACAACCCTCCGGTCAACGGCCTCGGCTACTCGACCCGCGTCGGCATCACCGATGCGCTGTCGAAGGCGAATGCCGATCCCGCCGTCACGTCGATCGTGATCACCGGCGCCGGCAAGGCGTTCTCCGGTGGCGCCGACATCAAGGAATTCGGCACGCCGAAGGCGCTGCAGGATCCGAACCTGCTGAGCGTGATCCTTGCGCTCGAAGCCTCGCCGAAGCCGATCGTCGCGGCGATCCACACCGTCTGCATGGGCGGCGGCCTTGAACTGGCGATGGGTTGCCACTACCGCGTCGCCGCACCCGGCACCAGCATCGCGCTGCCCGAGGTCAAGCTGGGCCTGCTGCCCGGCGCCGGCGGCACGCAGCGCCTGCCGCGCCTGGTCGGCGTGGAGACCGCGCTCAACATGATCGTCAGCGGCGAGGCCGTGAAGAGCGAAATGCTCGCCAGCCTGCCGGGCCAGAAGCTGTTCGACAAGCTCTCCGCATCGCCCGAGTCGGTGTTCGACGAAGCCGTGGCCTTCGCGAAATCGGTGGCCGGCAAGACCGGCGACGCGCTGCCGCTGGTGCGCAACCTGCCGTGCAGGCATCCGCTGGGCGACGCTTACTTCCAGTTCGCCAAGAACATGGTCGGCGGCATGTCGAAGAACTATCCCGCGCCGCTGAAGTGCGTCGATGCCGTCGAAGCCGCGACGAAGATGAAGTTCGACGACGGCATGGCCGAAGAGCGCCGCCTGTTCACCGCGCT
>CAIQMJ010000988.1 GCA_903872875.1 uncultured Variovorax sp. | reverse complement strand
CAGCCTCATAGTTTAGCCCGGAATTCGACCGTTTTTGCCGCTCGGCCCAAAAATTTCGGGGCTGGATCAATCCTGCAGACAGAGGTACTTCAGTTCCAGGTAGTCCTCGATCCCATGGCGCGAGCCTTCGCGGCCGAGGCCGGACTGCTTCACGCCGCCGAAAGGCGCGACCTCGTTCGAGATCAGCCCGGTGTTCACGCCGACCATGCCGGTCTCCAACTGCTCGCTCACGCGCCAGATGCGGCGACGGTCTTCGGTGAACAGGTAGGCGGCCAGGCCGAACTCGGTGGCGTTGGCCATCGCGATCGCCTCTTCTTCGGTCTCGAAACGGAACAATGGCGCGAGCGGGCCGAAGGTTTCCTCGCGCGCCACGCGCATCGCCTGCGTCACGCCGGTGATCACCGTGGGTTGGAAGAAGGTGCCGCCGAGCGCGTGGGGCTGGCCGCCGGTGCGCACCTGCGCGCCCTGCGCCAGCGCGTCGTCGATGTGCTGGCGAACCTTGGCGACTGCACGACCGTCGATCAAAGGGCCCTGCGTCACGCCCGGCTCCAGGCCGTTGCCGACGGGCATCGCCTCGACCGCCTTCACCAGCCGCTCGACCAGCGCATCGTGGATGCCCGACTGCACGTAGATGCGGTTGGCGCACACGCAGGTCTGGCCGGCGTTGCGGTACTTCGACGCGATGATGCCCTGCACTGCCGTCTCGAGGTCGGCATCGTCGAACACGATCAACGGCGCGTTGCCGCCGAGTTCGAGCGACAGCTTCTTGATGGTCGGCGCACATTGCTGCATGAGGATGCGGCCGACGCCGGTCGAGCCGGTGAAGCTCAGCTTGCGCACCACGTCGCTCTCGCAGAGCGCGCCGCCGATGGCCGGTGCGTCGCCGGTCACGATCTGCAGAACGCCTGGCGGCAGGCCGGCTTCGATGGCGAGCACGCCCAGCGCGAAGGCGCTCAGCGGTGTGAGTTCGGCCGGCTTCACCACGATGGTGCAGCCGGCGGCCAGCGCCGGACCGACCTTGCGGGTGATCATCGCAGCCGGGAAGTTCCACGGCGTGATGGCGGCGCAGACACCGATCGGCTGCTTCAGCACCACGATGCGCTGGCCGGTGCGCTGCGACTGCAGCACCTCGCCGTCGACGCGCTTGGCTTCTTCGGCGAACCACTCCAGGAAGGATGCGGCATAGGCGATCTCGCCCTTGGCCTCGGCCAGCGGCTTGCCCTGCTCCAGCGTCATGAGGCGGCCCAGGTCGTCCTGGTGCGCGAGCATCAGGTCGGCCCAGCGGCGCAGCACCTGCGCACGTTCGCGCGCGGTGCGCGCACGCCAGGCCGGCAGGGCAGCCTGTGCGCCGGCAATGGCGCGTTCGGTCTCGGCGCGGCCCATGCGCGGCACCCGGGCCACGCGCTCGCCGGTGGCGGGGTCGGTGACGTCGATGACGGCCGCTTCGTCGGCCGCGACCCATTCGCCATCGATGAGGCAGGCCTGCTTGAGCAGGTCGGCGCGGACCAGGCCAAGGCCTTCTGCGTGGGGGATGCGTGCGTTCATGCTGCGAGGGCTCCGTCGATGATGTCCAGCGCGCGGTCGAACAGCGCGTCAGGGATGGTCAGCGGGTACAGGAAGCGGATCACGTTACCGTAGCTGCCGCAGCTGAGCAACAGCAGGCCCTGTTCGAGCGCCCTGGCCTGCACGCGGCGGACCTTGTCGGCGTCCGGTGCGCCGGTGGCGGCGTCATGGAACTCGACCGCGACCATCGAACCCTGGGCGCGCACTTCGGCGATCGACTTGTTTGATTCCTGCGCGGTGAGCAGTCGCTTGGCGAGCTTGTCGCCGAGCCTGGCGGAGCGCTCGCACAGCTTCTCGTCCTCGATGACGTCCATCACCGCATGGGCCGACGCGACGGCCAGCGGGTTGCCGGCGTAGGTGCCGCCCAGGCCGCCCGGTGCGGGCGCGTCCATGATCTCGGCGCGGCCGGCGACGGCAGACAGCGGCATGCCGCCGGCCAGGCTCTTGGCCATCGTGATCAGGTCGGGCTCGACGCCGTGATGCAGCATCGAGAACAGCTTGCCGGTGCGCGCGAAACCGCTCTGCACTTCGTCGGCGATCAGCACGATGCCGTGCTGGTCGCACAGGGCGCGCAGGCCCCTCATCAGCTCGGTCGGCGCGACGATGAAGCCGCCTTCGCCCTGCACCGGCTCGATGATGATGGCCGCCACGCGCTGCGGCTCGATGTCCGACTTGAACAGCTGCGCAATCGCGTCCAGCGAATCGGCCGCGCTCACGCCGTGCAGCGCGCTCGGGAACGGCACATGGAACACCTCGGCCGGGAACGGACCGAAGCCGATCTTGTACGGCGCGACCTTGCCGGTCAGCGCCAGGCCCATCATCGTGCGGCCGTGGAAGCCGCCACCGAAGGCGATCACGCCCGAGCGCTTCGTGTGGGCGCGAGCGATCTTGATCGCGTTCTCGACGGCTTCGGCGCCGGTCGTGAAGAAGGCCGTCTTGGTCGGGCCGCTGATCGGCACGACCTTGTTGATGCGCTCGGCCAGCGACACCACGCTCTCGTAGGGAACGATCTGGTAGGCCGTGTGCGTGAACTGCTCGAGCTGGGCGCTGATGGCCTTCACGATGCGCGGATGGCGATGGCCGGTGTTGAGCACCGCGATGCCGGCGGCGAAGTCGATGAATTCACGGCCTTCGACGTCCCAGAGGCTCGCGTTCTCGGCGCGCTGGGCATAGAAGTCGCACATCACGCCCACACCCCGCGGCGTGGCGGCGAGACGGCGGGACTGGAGTTCGCTGTTGGAGGTCATGGAGATCCTGACGAGGTAGGGAAGACGGTGGAAGGGAAATCTGGTTGAATCGGATTGGATGGCGGATTGGCCCCATAGAAAAGATCCGCTTTGCTCCAGTCGATGGAGCCAATTGAAAAACCATGAAATCCATCTGCGCCGACCTGGTTCTGCAGCGCCTCGCGCCAGCCGCGGGCGCCGCGCTGAACCGCCAGCTCTACGACTGCCTGCGCAACGCGATCCTCGACAGCAGCCTGCCGCCGTCGAGCCCGCTGCCCGCCTCGCGCGACCTGGCACGCGAAATCGGCATGTCGCGCAACACCGTGCTGCACGCCTACGCGCAGCTGCAGGCCGAGGGCTACGTGCATTCGCGCGTGGGCAGCGGCACCTTCGTCGCCGAGACCACGCCGGACAGCTTCCT
>CAIQMJ010000987.1 GCA_903872875.1 uncultured Variovorax sp. | reverse complement strand
TGGTTCCGTCGCGGCGGACATCGTGCTCAAAGAGGTGCGCGTGACCGACTCGATGATCCTCGCGACCGGCATCGCGGCGCGGCAGGCTGCAGAGAAAGCCACCTTGCTGGCCACGCTCGGCTTGGCCATCCAGCTGCACGGCCTGGCGCGCGGTGCGCTGGCCACCACCGCCACCTATGTGAATCAGCGAAGGCAGTTCGGGCAGGCCATCGGCCAGTTCCAGGTGATCCGCCACCGCGTGGCCGACATCGCGATCGCGATCGCGCAGGCCGGTGCGTCGTGGAGCGTTGCGCTGAACGGCTTCGTGTCTAACGCGGATCACGCTGATTCCGCTGATGTCGCGCATCTCGCCCCGGCCGTCAGCGCCGCCAAAGTCGCCTGCGCGAACGCCGCGCTCTTCGCGGCGCGCCAGGCGATCCAGTTGCATGGCGCCATCGGCTACACCGAAGAGGCCGACCCCGGGCAGTACCTCAATGCCGCGCTGACCTGGTCGACGCAACTCGGCGGAACGCTCTGGCATCTCGAGCGCATCGCCGCATCCAATTTCAAGATCGAACCGACCTGACACCCTCATGAGCGACAACGAAACCGATGACGCCCTGCGGTCCCGATTCACGGACTGGCTGCGCGAGTACTACCCGGAAAAATGGCGCGACCCGTTGTCGCTGCGTTTGCGCGGACCCGCAGAGAAGACCTGGCTGGCCCTGCTGTTCGAACACGGATGGCGCGCGCCGGGATGGCCGCGCGAACATGGCGGCCTGGGCTATTCGCTGCAGCAGCAACTGATCTACCACGACGTGCTCGCGCAGCACGGCACGGCCCGTTTCATCGACTTCGGCGGCACGCTGCTCGGGCCGACGCTGATCCGCTTCGGCACGCCAGCACAGAAGGCTCGGCACCTGCCGCCCATCCTGCGCGGCGAGGCGCTGTGGTGCCAGGGCTATTCCGAACCCAATGCCGGCTCGGACCTCGCCAGCCTGAGCCTGCAGGCCATACCCACCCGTGATGCCGAAGGCGATGGCTTCATCCTGAACGGTTCCAAGATCTGGACCACGCAGGCCGACAGCGCCGACTGGATCTTCCTGCTGGCGCGCACCGCCAAAACCGAACGGCCGCAGGACGGGATTTCGTTCTTCCTGGCCGACATGAAGACGCCCGGCATCACGGTGCGGCCCATCGTCAACTTGGAGGGCGAGGACGAGTTCTCGCAGGTCTTCTTCGACAACGTGCGCATCCCGGCCGATGCGCTGGTTCATGAAGTCAACAAGGGTTGGACGGTCGCGCGATCGCTGCTTGGCGTCGAGCGCATCGTCAACGGCAACCCGCACCTGTCGAAGAAGGCGCTGGTCGTGCTCGACACGCTGGCACGGGCCACCGGGCAACAGAACGTGCCGGCCTTCCGGCTGGCGCGGGCCCAGCTCGCCTGCGAGTTGCACAACGCCCAGGCGCTCTATGCCCAGATCTGCGATGCCGCGATCCGCGGCGATGCAGCGCCCGAACAGTTCTCGATGATGAAGGTGGTGTCTTCGGAGCTGTTCCAGCGCGTCGCCGATGCGCTGATCCAGTTCGGCCAGGGCCATGCGGGCCAGAAGGACGCCATGCCGTACGACGGCAGCACCATCGACCTTCACCAGATCTACATGCTGTCGCGCCCCGCCACCATCTACAGCGGGAGCAGCGAAGTGCAACGCAACATCATCGCGCGGAGCGTACTCGGATGAACAGCTCGACCACCCATCTCGAATGCTTCACGGCCCCCCGGTCGATCGCCGTCATCGGCGCATCCACCGACCCCACGCGCATCGGCGGCAGGCCGCTGCGCTACCTGCTCGAATCCGGCTTCGAGGGCGCCATCTATCCGATCAACGCCCGCAACGACATGGTGCAGGGCCTGCGCGCCTACCGCAGCATGGCCGAGGTGCCGGGGCCGGTCGACTGCGCGCTGATTCTGGTGCCTTCGTCCTCGGTGATCGAGTCGGTGCGCCAGTGCGCCGCCATCGGCGTGAAGGGCGTCGTGATCTTCTCGTCGGGATTCGCCGAGGTCAGTGAGCAAGGCGAGCGACGGCAGGCCGAAGTGATGGCGATCGCTCGCGGCGCCGGCATGCGCGTGGTCGGTCCCAACTGCCTCGGTCTGTTCTGCACGCGCAGCCGTGCGTACCTGACTTTCTCCGGCGTGTTTGAGGATGTGGTCGGCAAGCCGGGCGACCTGGGCCTGATCAGCCAGAGCGGCGGCTTCGCGGGCGAGTTCGTCAAGCTCGCCGTGCAGCGCGGGCTGCAGTTCAGCACCTGGATGACCACCGGCAACGAGGCCGATGTCGAGCTCGGCGAAGTGCTGATGCACCTGGCGCAGGACCCGGACACCCACGTGATCGGCCTGTACCTGGAAGGTGCACGCAAGCGAGAAAGCTTTCTGCAGGGCCTCGCGCTTGCGCGGCGCAACGGCAAGCGCGTCGTCGCGCTGAAGGCGGGCCGCACGGCGGCGGGCGCGGCCGCGGTGCAATCCCACACCGCCGGCCTGGCCGGATCGGACCGGCTGTACGACGTGATCCTCGCGCGCTACGGCGTGCACCGCGCGCGCTCGATCGAGGAAATGCTGGACGTCATCTACACCGCCCGGCAGCCGGTCCGCATGCCGGGCCATCGGCTGGCGGTCCTCTCCACCTCGGGCGGCAACGGTGCGCTGGCGGCCGACTTCGCCATCGATTCCGGCTTCTCGCTGCCGTCACTTCCGGATGACGTCCAGCGGCAGATCAAGATGCTGGCCGAGGACGCGTCGACCGGCAATCCGGTCGATCTCACGGCCAAGGTGGCCAGCGACCCGTCGGTGCTCGCGAAGACGCTCGAGGCCATGCTCGACGCCGATGCGTAC
>CAIQMJ010000986.1 GCA_903872875.1 uncultured Variovorax sp. | reverse complement strand
GAACTACTGGTCCTGCTAGGCAGGCGGGGGAAGGTCCCGAAGGGCGGTTTTGAGGATCTTGCCGGTAGCATTCCTGGGCAATGCGGCTAGAAAGAACACCTTGCGAGGAACTTTGTAATCCGCCAATTTCCGCCGCACAAACTGCTGAACGGCTTTCTCTTCGAGCACGGTCCCGTCATCCGGGGCGACGTAGGCAATCGGCTGTTCCCCGCGGCGGTTATCCGGCATGCCGATCACCGCCGCCTCCTTGACCCCGGGGATTTGGTAGAGGATTTCCTCGATCTCGCGCGGATAGATGTTCTCGCCGCCGCGGATCACCAGGTCCTTGATGCGACCGACGATGTTCACGTAGCCCTCGGCGTCCATGGTCGCGAGGTCGCCGGTGTGCATCCAGCGGTCGGCGTCGATGGCTTCGCGCGTCTTCGCATCGTCCTCCCAGTAGCCGTGCATCACCGAATAGCCTCGGGTGCAGAGTTCACCCGATGTGCCGCGCGGCACGATGTCGCCGGTCTCGGGGTCGATCACCTTCACTTCCAGGTGCGGCTGCACCGTGCCCACGGTCGACACGCGCTTGTCCTGCGGCGTGTCGGTGCTGCTCTGGCAGCTCACCGGGCTGGTCTCGGTCATGCCGTAGGCGATGGTGATCTCGCGCAGGTGCATCTGGTCGACCACACGCTTCATCACCTCGGTCGGGCACGGCGAGCCGGCCATGATGCCGGTGCGCAGCGTCGACAGGTCGAACTCCTTGAAGCGCGGATGGTCGAGCTCGGCGATGAACATCGTCGGCACGCCATGCAGGCCGGTGCACTTTTCGGTCTGCACGGTTTCCAGCACGGTGACCGGGTCGAAGCCGTCGTTCGGGTAGACGATGGTCGCGCCATGCGTGAGCACCGCCAGGTTGCCCAGCACCATGCCGAAGCAGTGGTACAGCGGCACCGGAATGCAGAGGCGGTCGGCCGGCGTGAGCTTCATGCACTCGCCGATGAAGAAGCCGTTGTTCAGGATGTTGCGGTGCGTCAGCGTCGCACCCTTCGGGAAGCCGGTGGTGCCGCTGGTGAACTGCACGTTGATCGGGTCGGTCGCCTTCAGCGTCTTCTGCATCGCCTGCACGCGCGCGTCGGCCGGATCGCCGCTCGCGAGCAATGCCGAGAAGCGCTGCATGCCCGGCTGCTCGGCACCTTCACCCGGCTGGTCGATCCAGAAGATGTGCCGCAGCAGCGGCAGTCGCGCCGGCCCGAGTTCGCGCAGCATGCCGAGGTAATCGCTGGTCTTGAACTGCGCCATCGTCACCAGCGCCTTGCAGCCGACCTTGTTGAGCGCGTACTCGAGTTCCGAGGTGCGGTAGGCCGGGTTGATGTTGACGAGGATCAGCCCGACCTTCGCGGTCGCGAGCTGCATCAGCACCCAGGGCACGTTGTTGTGTGACCAGATGCCGACGCGGTCGCCCGGCCCGAGGCCGAGCTTCAGGAACGCGCTCGCGAGCCGGTTCGATTCGGCCTGCAGTTCGCGGTAGCTGAAGCGCTTGCCCTCGTGGCGGCTGACCAGCGCCTCGCGCTCGGGCTGGCTGGCGACCATGTCGTCGAAGAAGTCGCCGATGGTCTGCTCGATCAGGGGAACGTCGGTGGCGCCTTTTGCGTAGCTCTGGGTCAATGGCATTGCTTGTCTCCTAGTCTGGCGTTGCCGCGGGTGCCGCTGCCGGAAACACCGCGGAACCGGCTTTGCCGGGCCGCCGGTGTTGCCCCTGGAAGGGGGTTGGCGAGAGCGACACGAAGTGCGCGAAGCCTGGGGGTCAGCTTGTCTCCGAGAACAACTCGCGCCCGATCAGCATCCGACGCACCTCGCTCGTCCCCGCGCCGATCTCGTACAGCTTGGCATCGCGCCAGAGCCGCTCGACCGGGAAGTCCTTGGTGTAGCCCACGCCGCCGAGCGTCTGGATCGCCTCGCCGGCCATCCAGGTCGCCTTTTCAGCGGCGTAGAGGATCGCGCCGGCGGCGTCCTTGCGGAAGGTGCGCGCGTGGTCGTTGCGGTCACAGGCCTTGCCGACCGCGTACACGTAGGCGCGGGTGGCCTGCCAGGTCGAGTACATGTCGGCGATCTTGCCCTGCATCAGCTGGAACTCGCCGATGCTCTGGCCAAACTGCTTGCGCTCGTGGATGTACGGGATCACCGCGTCCATGCTCGCGGCCATGATGCCGAGCGGGCCGCCCGACAGCACCGCGCGCTCGTAGTCGAGGCCGCTCATCAGCACCTTCGCGCCCATGCCCTCGCCGCCCAGCACGTTCTCTTCAGGCACCTCGCAGTTGTCGAAGAACAGCGGATAGGTGTTGCTGCCGCGCATGCCGAGCTTGTCGAGCTTGGTGCCGGCCGAGAAGCCCTTGAAGTTCTTCTCGACGATGAAGGCCGTCATGCCGCGCGCGCCCATCTCGGGCTCGCTCTTGCCATAGATGACGAGCGTGTCGGCGTCGCCGCCGTTGGTGATCCACATCTTGCCGCCGTTGAGCACGTAATAGCCGTCCTTCTTCTCTGCCTTGAGCTTCATGCTCACGACGTCGGAGCCGGCGTTGGGCTCGCTCATCGCCAGCGCGCCGACGTGCTCGCCGCTCACCAGCTTGGGCAGGTACTTCTTCTTCTGCGCATCGGTGCCGTTGCGGTGGATCTGGTTCACGCACAGGTTCGAGTGCGCGCCATACGACAGGCCGACCGAGGCCGAGGCACGCGACACCTCTTCCATCGCGACGATGTGCGCGAGGTAGCCGAGTTCGGTGCCGCCGTATTCCTCCTTCACCGTCATGCCGTGCAGGCCGAGCTCGCCGAGCTTCTGCCAGAGGTCGTGCGGGAACAGGTTCTCGCGGTCGATCTCCGCCGCGCGCGGCGCGATCTCGGCGGCGCAGAAGTCCTGGATGGCGCTGCGCAGGGAATCGATGGTCTCGCCCAGGTCGAAATTCAGGCCGGGATCGTGCATGTGTGTCTCCTCGAAGGTCGGGAATTCGTCAATTCGGAACGGCCGGACGCGCGCGGCCGAAGGTGCAGCTTACGCCCGGTGCGTCCGCATTTGGCGCCACAATGGTTGCAAATCGTGCCACCCAAGCGCGTCCGAAAACGCACAACCCAGCCGCCGCCGCATGCCATCGCCCGCCTTCCTGAGCCCCGGCCGCGCCGCCACTCCGATGGCTTTCGTACGAGAGATCGTGCAGGCCTACGCGCACCGCGGCATGGACCCGGCCGAGGCGCTTCGGCAGGCACAGATCACGCCGCAGGCGCTGCAGCAGCCGGACGGGCGCGTGACGGCCGCGCAATTCGAGGCGCTGAACGCCCACGCGATGCAGGAACTCGACGACGAGGCACTAGGCTGGTTCTCGCGCCGGCTGCCCTGGGGCAGCTACGGCATGCTGTGCCGCGCCTCGCTGGGTTCACCCGACCTGGGCGTGGCGATCAAGCGCTGGTGCCGGCACCACCGGCTGCTGACGGACGACATCACGCTCGACCTGCAGGTGCGTGCGGGCGTGGCGACGGTGAGCATCCTGGAGCATCGCCCGCTCGGCGACTTCCGCGAGTTCTGCCTGGTGTCGAGCCTGCGCTTCCTGCACGGCTATGCGAGCTGGGCGATCGATTCGCGTATCTCGCTGCGCAGCGCGCGTTTTCCGTTCGCACCGCCGCCGCACCGCGACGCCTATCCGCTGATGTTCGGCGGCGAGCTGCGCTTCGGCGCGGCGCATGCGGGCTACAGCTTCGACGAGCGCTACCTGGCCCTGCCCCTGCAGCGCGACGAGCGTGCGCTGCGCACCATGCTCAAACGCGCGCTGCCGTTGACGGTGCTGCAGTACCGGCGCGACCGGCTGCTCGGCCAGCGTGTGCGCGAACTGCTGCGCACCCGCGCGGCCGAGGCCGGCAACGCCGACGCGCTGGCCGCGCTGCTGCACATGTCGAGCCGCACGCTGCACCGGCAGCTGCACGAGGAGGGGCTGACGCTGCAGGCACTGAAGGACGCGGTGCGCCATGAGCAGGCGGTCGACCAATTGCGGCGCAGCGCGCGCCCGGTCAAGCAGGTGGCGCTGGCCGTCGGGTTCCGCAACGAGAAAAGCTTCGCGCGGGCCTTCAAGGGCTGGACCGGCTTCACGCCCGGCGAGTTCCGGGCGCGCGCTGGCATGGCGGAGGCGACGGAACCCGAGGAAGGGACCGAAACGCCCGAGACGCCTACAGCGCTTCCTTGACGTAGGACCCGCGGTCCATCTCGACCACCTCGACGCTGAGTTGCACCAGCGTGCCCTCGGGCCGCGGGCAGCGCACGCGGAGCACGGCAGCGATGCGCTGTGCCAGGTCGGCGCGCACCTCGGGCGTGCGGCCCGGCAGGACGCGCAACTGGGCATGGACGAAGCCGCGCGCACCACTGCCGGTGCCGACGCGAACCTTGTCGTGCACCACGATGCGCGACTTCAGATCGGTCTCCTTGAGGATGGAACCGCTCGCGATCAGCGAGGCGTTGATGTCGTCCAGTGTCTCGGCCATGGGGTTGCCGGCCACGAGATCGTGCGTGTATTCGAGGATGAGATGAGGCATCCACCGATGATGCCGCAAGGCGGATGCCGACGCATGGCCGCCACGCCGAACGGCACTCAGGCGCCGCGCACCATCGCCAGCACCTTGCCCGCGTCGAGCGTGCGGGCCTTCTCCCGGATCGCCGGCAGGTACTGTGCCTGCAGGTTCCGGCCCTCCCGAGTGACGTCCGCGTAGGCGTCCTTCAGCATCTGCGTCGACAGCGTCCGGCCGCCCGCGTAGTAGCGCTTGGCCACGTGGCCGAGCGCATAGGTGCTCGCGAAGCTCATGCCCGAACTCACCGCCTGGTTGCCGATACCGCGCAGCAGGCCGCCGCCGACCTTGCCGAGCAGCCCGCCCAACAGCTTGCGGCCGGCCTGCTCCAGGTACTGCGAGGTCAGGCCGACGCCCACCGTCGCGAGAAAGTCCTTGATGTGGCCGCGGTCCAGCTCGAAGCCATGGGACTTGCCGATGCGGTAGACCAGCTTCATCTGCAGCGGAATGATCGCCATGGTCGACAGCGTTTCGGGCAGCAGTTCGAGTGCGCCGTTGAGGATCGAGGCGTCGAGGATCGCGCGATCGAGTTCGGCCTCGTCGACCGCCGGTTCGGTGGGTGCGGGTACATCCGATCCAGCGGGCGCGGGCACCGGAACCGGCACGGCCGCAGCCGGTGCGGCGGTGCGGCCCCAGTCGCCGGCCGTAAGCGGCGCCGTGACCAGCGCGTCGGCCTGGCCGGCGAACTGCGCCGACGCGCCGGCGTCCAGCTGCAGCGCCTGCCGCACGTCCTCCAGGAAGCGCTGCTCGGCATCGGACTGCGCGCCATCGGCATCGCACACGCACACCGCCATCTCGTAGGCGAGGTGCCTGGCATCGGCGCTCTCCAGCAGCGGCGCGATCGAGGCCAGCGTCACGCGCTTCATCAGCACGTCCTGGTACAGCGTGGGCAGGTGCAGCCCGTCGTCGCCGGCCAGGCCTTCGGCAATGCGCTTGATCTCGGTACGCTCGCGCGCATGCTTGTCGCCATCGGCGAAGGCCGCGAGCAGGCTCAGGGTCACGATGGCACGGGTTTCGGAAGCGGTCACGTCGGCTCTTTTTCGGAGTGGCTGGCCCCGTTCGTCCGCACCCGCGCGCAAAGGTTCCGGCACCGGCGCGATGCCCGCGCGCCGCGTGCGGGCATTCGCTTCAGCGCCCCGCCATGCGAAGCTGCCGCGCGGCTTCCTCGGCACGGGCGTCGTCGACCTCGCGCAGCACGCCGCCCAGGTCGACCGGGCCGGCCGCGCCGGTGAAGCGGCCGGTCAGCGGCGACTCGACGCGCAGTGCGCCGTGCTCGTAGAGCTGCCAGATCTCCTCGCCGTAGCGCGTGCCGAGCAGTTCGGGCGCGAACTGGCCGAAGAAGTTCTTCAGGTTGGCGACATCGCGCAGCAGCATGCGCTTCGCATGGTTGTTGCCAGCGGCGTCGACCGCCTGCGGCAGGTCGATGATCACCGG
>CAIQMJ010000985.1 GCA_903872875.1 uncultured Variovorax sp. | reverse complement strand
CTTCAGCGTGCGCGCTGGGGCCGCAGGTTCGTGACGAATCCAATGAGCGCTACAGCCAGAACCGCGAGCTGGGCGCTCACGGTCTGCCAGGACGGATAGATCCCAAGGAGTTCGATGCGCGGCACGGGTGCGGGGTAGACACTCAGAAGCCCGGCCTCCTGCAGTCCTGCCACCCCCTTGCCGGCCAGGACCACGGCGAGCACTGCCACTAGCAGCGAGCTGGCCGCGAAGAACTTCCCAATCGGCAGCCGCGCACTGGTGCGCAGCAGAACCCACGCGATGGCTCCCAGCGCCACAAACCCAGCAGCGAGGCCAGCGAGCAACGGCAAGCCATTGCCGTCGGTCCAGAGTGCGGCGAAGAAAAGCACTGTCTCGAAGACTTCGCGATAGACCGCGATGAATGCCAGCGAAAACAGGAACCATGCCGTGCGCTGGTTCAGTGCGTTTGAAAGCTTCTCCTGGAGGTAAATTTGCCAGCGTCCTGCGACGCTCTTCTGATGCATCCACATGCCGACCCCGAGCAGGACGATGGCGGCGAACAAGGATGAGAACCCCTCAGTGAGTTCGCGGCTCACGCCGCTGACGCTGACCAGGTACGTGGCAGCGAACCAGGTGAGTCCGCCAGCCGCAAGAGCCAGAACCCACCCGGCATGCACGTAGCGCAAGACATCCTGGCGCTCGGCCTTGCGCAGGAACGCAATCATCGCGACGACCACCAGCAGGGCCTCCAAACCTTCGCGCAGCAGGATGGTCAATGCCGCCAGAAAGGTGGTGAGCGCATCGTCTTCGCTGGGCTGCAATGCAGCGTCCGCCTGGTCGAGCAGCGACCGAAGCGATTGCCCGGCGTTTTGCACCTGGGTCTGGGTGCCCGTGGCGATGGCCGCTCGGTAGGCGCCCATGGCTGTTTCGATGTGTGCGAGCAAGTCCGCATTCCGTGCGCGCAGAGCCGGCTCGAGCGGCTCGAAGCCGTCCAGGTATGCGGACAAGGCCAGCTTGCTCGCGCGTGCCCGATCCCCTTGTTCGAAGGCGATCGCACTCTCGGCGAGCTTGGCTTGGGCTGCTGCGGTGCCTTGCTGCAACACAGCCGACTCCTGGGGATGGGCCCGCAGAAAAGCGAGGAGCGCGGGCGCTGATTTGGCGCTCACCTTCGTGGCGAGCGCACTTTCAGACAATTGGGCCAGTGCGTCCAGTCCAACTACGGCGCCCCTGGCCTGACGATCCTCACGCCACTGAACGGCGCCAGCGGCGCGATCCGCATCGGAATACGACAGCCCGCCCACGAAGAAGGCCAGCGCCCAGCGGTCCTCGTCGGACAGGGTGTCCTTGAAGCTGGCCATGGCCGTCCCCTGGACGCCCTGTGTCATCACTTGGTACAGCGCGAGCGGTGATCGGTTGCGTGCACGCTCCCGGTCCGAGAAATTGGTGGGACGCGGGTCAAGGCGGGCGGCGAGCGGCCCGTCGCCGGTGCCCTGGGCGCCGTGACAGGCGGCACAGGTCGACTGGAAGAGCGTCGCACCTCGTGCGAGATCCGGCATCTTCGTCGGCGAGAGTGGGAAGGGGTAAGCCTTGACCAGCGCGGCGGCCAGCGCGTGAGCTGCGTTGGCCACAACCTTCGGATCGGACTTGGCCGCGATGAGCGCGCTCAGCTTGCCGGCCTGATCGACCAGACCTGGAAGTTGCGGCGTGCTCGGAAGCGCCTCGAGTTGCCGTGCCGCGGTCGCAGCGAACTCCTGCATTTCCGCGTATTCCGAGGCGCTCTCGACCTTCCCGTCGCGCACAGCGCCGCCGTAGTCGACTGCGAGGTAGTCGAGCAACTG
>CAIQMJ010000984.1 GCA_903872875.1 uncultured Variovorax sp. | reverse complement strand
GTCTTCACCGGCTACGAACTGCTCGAAGCGCCGGCCACCGTGGCCGCGCTGTACTTCGAAGGCACGCCGGTCGCGCAGCTGAGCGAAGGCCAGCCCGGCGTGGTCGTGCTCGACAGCACGCCCTTCTATTCCGAGAGCGGCGGCCAGGTCGGCGACGCCGGCATCCTCACGGCCGAAGGCGTGCAGTTCGGCGTCGAGGACACGCAGAAGATCAAGGCCGACGTGTTCGGCCACCACGGCACGCTCACGCAGGGCACGCTGAAGGTCGGCGACGCCGTCACCGCGCGCGTCGACATCGAGCGCCGTTCGGCCACCATGCGCAACCACAGCGTGACCCACTTGATGCACAAGGCGTTGCGCGAGGTGCTCGGTACGCACGTGCAGCAGAAGGGCTCGCTGGTCGATGCCGACAAGACGCGCTTCGACTTCGCGCACAACGCGCCGGTCACGCATGCGCAGATCCTGGAGATCGAGAAGCGCGTGAACGCCGAGATCCTGGCGAATGCCGCCACGCAGGCGCGCGTGATGGACATCGAGTCCGCCCAGAAGACCGGCGCGATGATGCTGTTCGGCGAGAAGTACGGCGAGTCGGTACGCGTCCTCGATATCGGCTCCAGCCGCGAACTCTGTGGCGGCACGCACGTGAGCCGCACCGGCGACATCGGCATCTTCAAGATCACCAGCGAGAGCGGCGTGGCCGCGGGCGTTCGCCGCATCGAGGCGATCACCGGCGCCAACGCGCTGGCCTACCTGCAGGACCTCGAGTCGACCGTGCAGACCGTCGCGCAGACGCTCAAGACCGCGCCGCTCGACCTGCAGAGCCGGCTGACGCAGGTGCTCGACCAGATGAAGGCGCTGGAGCGCGAGGTCGGCACGCTCAAGGGCAAGCTCGCATCGTCCAAGGGCGACGAGCTGATCGCGCAGGCGATCGACGTCAACGGCATCAAGCTGCTGGTCGCCACGCTGGAAGGCGGCGACGCCAAGACGCTGCGCGACACCATGGACAAGCTCAAGGACAAGCTCAAGACCGCCGTGATCGTGCTGGCCGCCGTCGACGGCGCCAAGGTGCAGGTCGCGGCCGGCGTGACCAGTGACACGGTCGGCAAGGTCAAGGCCGGCGAGCTGGTCAACTTCGTCGCGCAGCAGGTCGGCGGCAAGGGTGGCGGCAAGCCCGACATGGCGATGGCCGGCGGCACCGATGCGGGCAAGCTGCCGGCGGCGATGCAGTCGGTGCAGGGCTGGGTGGCCGAACGCGTCTGAACGCATGCGGCTGCGCAAGGAGCGCGGCCATGGAGAAAAGCAGAAAGCGCCCCTCGCGGGCGCTCTTCTCGTCGTGCGCGCGGGCAGGGGCGGACTCAGCGCGCCAGCGCTTCCAGGTCCGTCAGCGTCTTGCGGATGATCGCCAGCGTGCGTTCGCGTTCCTCGCCGACCAGCGGCAGGCGCGGCGGCTTGACCGTCTCGGCATACCCCGCGATCAGGTTCTCGGCGAGCTTGATGTACTGCACCAGCTTCACATGCGTGTCAAGGTGGAACAGCGCGATCAGCGCCTGATACAGCTTGCGGGCGCGCACGAAGTCGCCCGCGTTCGCCAGCGCCAGCAGCTCGACCGATTCCTTCGGCAGCGCATTCGCCATGCCCGACACCCAGGCCTTCGCGCCCAGCGCCGCGCTTTCGAGGATCAGGTCGTCCACGCCGCACACCACGTTCAGCCGATCGCCGAAGCGCGCCAGCAGGTCGGTGACGCGGGTCGTGTCGTAGCTCTCCTCCTTGATCGCGACGATGGTCGGCTCGTCCAGCAGCTGGGCGAGCAGGTCGGGCGTCAGGTCGACGCCGTAGCCGCGCGGATTGTTGTAGAGCAGGATCTCGAGGCTCGAGGCCTGCGCCACCGTGCGGTAGAAGGCGACGGTTTCACGCGCATCCGACTTGTAGGTCAGGCCGGGAAACACCATCAACCCATCGACGCCGATCTTTTCGGCTTCCTTGGCGAAGGCGACGGCCTTCTCGGTGCTGGTCTCGGCCAGTCCGGAGATCACCGGCACGCGGCCCGCCACGGTCTCCTTGCTGACGCGCAGCACCGTGAGTTTCTCCTCGGCGGAAAGCGAGGCGTTCTCGCCCACCATGCCCATCATCACCACGCCC
>CAIQMJ010000983.1 GCA_903872875.1 uncultured Variovorax sp. | reverse complement strand
CCTCGGGGACCTGGGCGGTGCGCAACACGCGCACGTCCTCGATGCGCTTGACTGCACGCGCCGACGCGTCGGCGCACAGGTCCATGCTGAATTCCTGGTCGCGGAAGACGGTCAGGCCTTCCTTGAGCGAGAGCTGGAACCAGTCGCGGCAGGTCACGCGGTCGCCCGACCAGTTGTGGAAGTACTCGTGGCCGACCACGCTTTCGATGTTGCTGTAGTCGGCGTCTGTGGCGGTCGCCTGGTTGGCCAGAACGTACTTCGTGTTGAAGATGTTCAGGCCCTTGTTCTCCATCGCGCCCATGTTGAAGTCGCTCGTCGCGACGATCATGAAGCGGTCGAGGTCGAGCGGCAGGCCGAAGCGGGTTTCGTCCCACAGCACCGAATTGACGAGCGAATTCATCGCGTGCTCGGTCTTGTCGAGGTCGCCTGAACGCACGTAGACCTGCAGCAGATGCTCCTTGCCGGCACGCGTGGTGATGCGCTGCTCGCGCGCGACCAGCTTGCCCGCGACCAGCGCGAACAGGTAGCTCGGCTTGCGGAACGGATCGACCCACTTGGCGAAGTGGCGGCCTTCGTTGCCCGGGCCTTCGAGGTCGCCGCTGTCGACCAGGTTGCCGTTCGACAGCAGCACCGGATAGGCGGCCTTGTCTGCGCGCAGCGTCACGGTGTAGCTCGCCATCACGTCGGGACGATCGAGGAAGTAGGTGATGCGGCGGAAGCCCTCGGCCTCGCACTGCGTGAAGAAGGTGTTCTCGCTCACGAACAGGCCCATGAGCTTGGTGTTCTTCGCCGGGCAGCAGGTGGTGAAGATCTCCAGCTCGAAGGCATCGGGCAGGTTGTCGATCACCAGCTGGCCGGCTTCCATGCGGAACGAGGCGCCGTGGCCGTCGACCAGCACGCGCGCGAGGTTCAGTTCGTCGCCGTCGAGCCGCAGCGGGCCTGCCGGTTGCTCGGGATTGCGGCGCAGGCGCATGCGGTTCAGCACGCGCGTCTTGGCGGGGTCGAGGTCGAAGCTCAGATCGACCGTGTCGATCCACCAGGCGGGGGCGGTGTAATCCTCGCGGCGAATCGCCAGCGGCTGTCCTTGTCCATCACGCAGTCGCAACATCGAGTGTCTCCAGAAAATTCGTAAGGGCGAGTTCTTCGTAGTCGCGAACGGCCGCGATCACATGCGGCCCCGCGAGCTCCGCCGGGGTATGGGTGGTGCAGACGGCGACGGCACGCATGCCGGCGCGTCGTGCGGCTTCGATGCCGAAGGGGGCGTCCTCGAACACGACGCAGTGCTCCGGCGCTACGCCGATGCGGCGGGCCGCCTCCAGGAAGATGGCGGGCTGCGGCTTGCCGGGAAGGCCTTCGTCGCCGCGTACGATGGCCAGCGGCAGCGGCGCCATGTTGAGCCGCGACATCACGAATTCGACGTTGTATTGATCACCGGCCGTTCCGACAGCAATCTTCAGGCCACGCGCAGCCGCACGCGCGGCGAACACGCGGAAGCCTGCGACTTCGGTGAAGGCGGCGCCGAACAGTTCGCGGTAGATCGACTCCTTCTCGTGCGTGATATCGACGCTTTCTTCCGGGGTGGCTTCGCGCTCCAGCAGCGCACAGGCGCATTCGAAGGCGTTGCGCCCCGTCGTGCGGCGCATCAGGTCGGGCACGTCGAGCAGGAGCTCGCGACGGCGCGCGAACTCGACCCATGCCTTGGCATGCCAAGGCATGGAGTCGATCATGGTGCCGTCCATATCGAAGATGAACGCCTCGATCCGCGCCATCAGACGCCTTGCTTCAGCGATGCTTCGATGAACACATCGAGATCACCGTCGAGCACCTTCTGCGTGGCCGATACCTCGACGTTGGTGCGCAGGTCCTTGATGCGGCTGTTGTCCAGCACGTAGCTGCGGATCTGGTGGCCCCAGCCCACGTCGGTCTTGCTGTCCTCGAGCTTCTGCTGCTCTTCCTGGCGCTTGCGCATCTCGTGGTCGTACAGGCGCGAACGCAAGCGCTTCCACGCCACGTCGCGGTTGCTGTGCTGACTGCGCCCGTCCTGGCACTGCACCACGATGCCGGTCGGAATGTGCGTGAGCCGCACGGCCGAGTCGGTCTTGTTGATGTGCTGGCCGCCAGCGCCGGAGGCACGGAAGGTGTCGGTGCGCACGTCCGACGGATTGATGTCGATCTCGATCGAGTCGTCGATTTCCGGCGAGACGAAGATGCTGGCGAAGCTGGTGTGGCGCCCGCCCGACGAGTCGAAGGGCGATTTGCGCACCAGGCGGTGCACGCCGGTCTCGGTGCGCAGCAGGCCGAAGGCGTAGTCGCCCTCGACCTTGATGGTCGCGCCCTTGATGCCGGCCGTGTCGCCCGCGGTCTCGTCCTCGATCTGCGTCTTGAAGCCCTTGCGCTCGGCATACTTCAGGTACTGGCGCAGCAGCATGCTTGCCCAGTCGCAGGCTTCGGTGCCACCGGCGCCGGCCTGGATATCGACGAAGGCGTTCAGCGGATCGGCCGGGTTGTTGAACATCCTGCGGAACTCGAGCTGCTTGATGTCGGCTTCGAGCAGGGCGGCATCATCGGCGATGGCCTGAAGGCCATCCATGTCGCCGTCTTCCTTCGACATCTCGAAGAGTTCGATGTTGTCGGAGAGGCCTCTGGTCAGCCGGTCGAGCGTGACGACGACGTCGTCGAGCGACTTCTTCTCGCGGCCCAGTTCCTGGGCCTTCTTCGGATCGTTCCAGACGTTCGGGTCTTCGAGCGACGCGTTGACCGTCCTCAGGCGTTCGGCTTTGGCATCGTAGTCAAAGATACCTCCGTAAATCGACCGTGCGAACGCTCAGGTCAGCAAGGTTGGCGCCGATTTGGTTGATTTGTTCTGCATCCATGGGGTGTCCTGACGATGTTCGGGGAAAACGTCGATTTTCTCATGCTCCGCCGCTGCATTGGCGCGGCAAGAATGCATGCCCTTCACTCGGCAGGTGCGGACGATTGCAGCGGCAACTCGACCGTGAAGAGCGCACCCTTGCCAGGCTCGCTTTGCAGGTGGATCTCGCCGCCATGGAGCTGTACGATCTGCCGCGTGATGAACAGTCCCAGCCCCAGCCCGGCAGCATGCTTGCGGCTGTCGTCGGTGCGTTCGAACTGCTCGAAGATGCGCGCCTGGTCTTCCGGCGCGACGCCGATGCCGCCGTCGCGTACCGACATCAGCGCATGATGGTCGCCTTGCGCGGCCACCCGGATGTCGACCGGATGCGCGCCGCCATAGCGCAGCGCGTTGGTCAGCAGGTTGGTCAGCACCTGCTCGATCCGGAACTCGTCCCAGATGCCATGCACAGGCGCAGGCGCATCCAGCCGCAACACCGCGCCCGCCGCATCGGCCTGCTGCGCCAGGCTTTCGACCACGCGGCGTGCCAGTGCCGCCAGGTCGACCAGCTTGGGCTTGATCGACAGCGTGCCGCTGCGCATGCGCGTGACGTCGAGCATGTCGTCGATCAGGCGGACCATGTTCTGGATCTGGCGCTGGTCGCGCTCGATCATCGCGGGTAGCTTCTCGTTGGCAAAAGGCGCCATGTTCCCCTTTGACAGATGCAGCTTG
>CAIQMJ010000982.1 GCA_903872875.1 uncultured Variovorax sp. | reverse complement strand
TTCAAGCTGGTGATCGGCCAGCAGGACTTTCAGCGCGGGGCGGTGGTTGCATTGCTGCTGCTGACGCCGGCCGCGTTCACTTTTGCGATCGATTATTTCGTGCAGCGCAAGCAAACCTCGACGCTGAGCGCACGCGCGGAGCCGCTCGCGCCGAAGCCGGCGCGACGCTTCGACCATGCGATGACCGCGTACTGCGTGCTCATTGCGATGTTGATGCTTGCGATGTTCTGCATGGCCGTGTTTGCGTCCTTCGCGACGCTCTGGCCTTACAACCTCACGCCAAGCCTGGTGCACTACGTGTCGGGCCTGGTCGATGCGGAGCTTGGCGACGCGATGATCAACAGCCTGAAGCTCGCGGCCTGCACCGCCGTGTTCGGCACCGTCATCGTGTTCATCGGCGCCTACATGCTGGAGAAGACGCGCGGCCTCGACTGGGCGCGGCCGGTGATCCGGCTGATGACGATGCTGCCGATGGCGGTACCCGGCCTGGTGCTGGGACTGGGCTATATCTTCTTCTTCAACGCGCCGGCAAATCCGCTGAACTTCCTCTACCAGAGCACAGCCTTGCTGGTGCTCTGCACGATCATCCATTTCTACACGACCGGCCATCTGACGATGGTGACCGCCCTGAAGTCGATCGATCCTGAATTCGAGGCGGTGTCGGCGTCACTCAAGGTGCCGTTCTACAAGACCTTCTGGCGCGTCACGCTGCCGATCTGCCTGCCGACGCTGCTGGACGTGTCGCGCTACTTCTTCATCAATGCAATGACGACCATCTCGGCGGTGGTCTTCCTGTATTCCCCCGACACCAAGGTGGCCGCCGTGGCGATCCTGAACCTCGACGAGGCCGGCGAGAGCGGCCCGGCTGCTGCAATGGCGGTGCTGATTGCCGCAACCTCCACGGTCGTCACGCTGCTGTACCTGGCGCTCGGCAAGCTGGTCGACCGGCGCACGCAGCGCTGGAGGGCGCCCGCCCGATGAGCCGGCTTGCGCTGTTCGACCTCGACAACACGCTGCTCAATGGTGACAGCGAGGTGCTGTGGGGCGAGTTCCTGGTGGCGCAGGGCGTGCTTGGCGGCGACTTCGCCGAGCGCAACGCAGAGATGGACCGGCTCTACCACGCCGGGCAGGCCGCGCCCGCCGATTTCTGCGAATTCTTCGCGAGTACGTTGACGGGGCGCAGCGCCGCGCAATGGCAACCGTTGCGGCAAGCGTTCATGGAACAGATCATCCTTCCACGATTGCCGGCCGCGGCGGTTGCGCTGGTCGGCCTGCACCGCGCGCAGGGCGACCTACTGCTCCTGACCAGCGCAACCAGCCGATTCCTGATCGAGCTCACGGCGGCCGAACTCGGCTTCGATCACCTGATCGCGACCGAATTGCGGGTCCGGCCTGACGGCTGTTTCGCCGGCACGACGGAGGGAACGCTCAACATGCGCGACGGCAAGGTGACGCGTCTGCGCAGTTGGCTCGCCGATCACGCCATTCCGGCCGACGAGGCACTGCGGCAAGCGACTTTCTACAGCGATTCCATCAACGACCTGCCGTTGCTGCTGGCGGTCGGCCAGCCGGTGGCGGTCGACCCCGATCCCCAACTGGCGCAGGAGGCGTTGCGGCGTCACTGGCCTGTGCTGCGGCTTCCGCGCAGCGACATCTTCAGACCCTGAGACATCCATGAAAACGAACTTCGATCTCATCGTCGTCGGCGCCGGCATCGTCGGCCTGGCGCACGCCTACACCGCAGCCAGACGCGGCCTCAAGGTCTGTGTGGTCGA
>CAIQMJ010000981.1 GCA_903872875.1 uncultured Variovorax sp. | reverse complement strand
GCTACGAAGAGGCGGGGTACATCCTCATCCAGGACCCGGCCCGCGCGATCACGGCCCTGCGCGGCCTGGCGGGCTTCGATGCACATCGCGCCGAAGACGTGCTGGCAAGCAAGCCCGCTCACGAAGCCGCGACCAGCACCCTCGCGCCCGGTCGCAGCTACAGCGAAATCGAAAGCAAGGCCTTGCTCCAACGCATCGGCATCCCGTTGCTGCAGGAGCGCCTGATGGTCGACGGCGAAGGTGCCGACCGGATCGCGGCCGGCCTCGGCGGCCGCATGGCGCTGAAGATCGTCTCGCCCGACATCCTGCACAAGACCGATGTCGGCGGCGTGCGGCTGCACGTGCCCGCCACCGAGGCACCCGCCGCGGTGGTGGAAATGATCGAAACCGTCCGGCGCGCGCGACCCGATGCCCGCATCGACGGCGTGCTGATGTCGCCGATGCTCGATGGCGCGCTCGAACTCATCGTCGGCGCGCATGCGGATCCGATCTTCGGTCCGGTGATCATGGTCGGCGCCGGTGGTGTCGCGGTCGAGATCACCGATGACATCGCGCTCCGGCTCGCTCCGGTGAATGCCAGCGAGGCCCGTGCGATGGTCGAGAGCCTGAAGTGCTATCGCCTGCTCGATGGCTACCGTGGCCGTCCGCCTGCCGATGTCGACGCGCTGGTCGAGGTCATCGTGACGCTGTCGGAATTCGCGCACGCCAATGCGCAGATGCTCGGCTCCATCGAGATCAATCCGCTGGCGGTGCTGCCCCACGGCAAGGGAACGATTGCGCTCGATGCGCTGATCGAGACCACCGCGCTCGCGCCGCTCCCCGACCAGCTTGCACGCCTGGGCGCTCATGACGCTTTGAAGACGCTTTCATGCGCATCCAATGCCCCATAAACAGAGACAAACGATTCCCCAAGGAGACTCACCATGAAATTCATACGCCGGGCGATCACCACCGCCCTGATGCTCGGCTTGGCCGCAGGCGCCTCGGCAGTCCTGGCCCAGGCAGCACCAGGCAGCGACGCCACCTATCCGAGCCGGCCGATCCGGCTCATCGTGCCCTATTCCCCCGGCGGCACCACCGACAAGCTGGCGCGGATCGTCGCCAACGAACTGAAGGGAAAACTCGGTGGCAACGCCGCCGTCATCGTCGAGAACAAGCCCGGCGCCGGCACGATCATCGGCACCGAGACCGTGACCAAGGCGGCGCCCGACGGCTACACCTTGCTGCTCGGCGTCAACACCTCGATCTCGTCGAACCCCCTGCTCTTCAAGAAGCTGCCCTACTCGGTCGACCAGTTGCGCCCGGTCGCGTTGCTGTCCATGGCGCCGATGATCCTTTCGGTGACGCCCAACAACCCGGCCAATACCATCGCCGACCTGATCGCCACGTCGAAGACCAAGAAGGGCGGCCTGTCGGTCGCGACACTCGGCAACGGCTCCTCGGTACATCTCGTCGCCGAACTCGTCGCGCTCAAGACCGGCATGCAGATCACGCCCGTGCCGTACAACGGTTCGGGGCCGGCGCTGCTGGCCGTCATGAGTGGCGATGTCGATCTCTATGGCGACTCCATTCCCACGTCGATCCCGCTGATCAACTCCGGCCGGATCAAGCCGGTCGCGATCAGCTCCGGGGAGCGGTCGCCGCTCTATCCCGATCTGCCGACGTTCGAGGAGGCCGGCGTCAAGGGCGGTACCGTCTACACCTGGTTCGGCGTCATGGCTCCCAGCAAGACGCCGGACGCCATCGTCGCCAAGCTCAACAAGGCCATCAACGAAATCCTGGAAGCGCCCGCCATCCGTGGTCAGCTGGAGGCCGATGGCAACACTGTCCGGCAAATGAGCCCGAAGGGATTCCAGGAATTCATCGATTCGGAAACCAAGGTCTGGGCCGGCGTCATCAAGGCCACCCACATCCAGCTCGACTGAGGCGCACGGCATGGCTGCACAGACTTTCGAGGGCAAGGTGGCGCTCGTCACCGGTGGCGCCCGGGGCATCGGCGAGGCGGTCGCGCGGCAGCTCGCCGCTGAAGGCGCAACCGTCGTCATCGGCGACCTGCGCGCGGCTGAAGGCGAAGCGCTTGCGTGCGAGTTGCCCGATGCGCGCTTCGTCGAACTCGACGTGAGCAGCGAGTCGAACTGGGCGGGCGTCGTCGAGTCGATCGTCGCGCGCCACCGGCGGCTCGACATCCTGGTTGCCAGCGCCGGC
>CAIQMJ010000980.1 GCA_903872875.1 uncultured Variovorax sp. | reverse complement strand
CGGTGCAGCCGGGATCACGGCGGTGCTGTCGCGCAGCCAGGGCTGGCTGCGCGCGCAGCGCTACGTGATGGGCAGCGTGCTGGCCGCGCTGGCGCTGCGCATCGCGTTCACGGAGCGCAAATGAACGCCGAAGCAACATCGCCCGCGCTGCGCTTCACGCGCGAGCAGATCGCTGCCGCGCAGCGCACCGTCTACGCGGCCATGCCGCCGACGCCGCAATACGCATGGCCGCTGCTGAGTGAACGGCTCGGCTGCACGCTGTGGGCCAAGCACGAGAACCACACACCGGTCGGCGCATTCAAGATCCGCGGCGGGCTGACCTACATGGCGGCGCTGGTCGAACGCCAGCCGCAGGTGCGCCACGTGATCAGCGCCACGCGCGGCAACCATGGCCAGTCGATCGGCTTTGCAGCGCGGCGCCACGGGCTGGCCGCGACCATCGTGGTGCCGCACGGCAATTCGGTCGAGAAGAACGCGGCGATGCGCGCACTCGGCGTGCAGCTGGTCGAGCATGGCGACGACTTCCAGGCCGCCAGCGAACACGCCGCCGTGCTGGCGGCCGCGCAGGGACTGCACCGCGTGCCGTCCTTCGCGCCCGAGCTGGTCTGCGGCGTCGCGACCTATTGGGTCGAGTTCTTCCAGGCACTGCAGCGCGCCGGCCAGGTGCCGGACGTCGTCTTCGTGCCGATCGGGCTGGGCTCCGGTTTCGCGGGCGCGGCCGTGGCGCGTGCACATTGCGGCGTGCAAACGCGGCTGATCGGCGTGGTATCGGCGCACGCCACGGCCTACCGCGACTCCTTCCGGGCCGGCCACGCCGTCGACGCACCCGTCACCACGCGCCTTGCCGACGGCATGGCCTGCCGAACGCCCGATGCGGCCGCGCTGGACCTGATCCTGCGTGAAGCGGACGACGTGATCGCGGTGACCGACGACGAGGTCGCCGCGGCAATGCGTACGCTCTTCACCAGCACCCACAACGTCGCGGAGGGGGCCGGTGCCGCAGCGCTCGCAGGTGCGCTCCAGCAGCAGGAACGCTGGCGCGGCAAGACGGTCGGCGTCACCGTGAGCGGTGGCAACGTCGATGCTGCACTGTTCGCGGGCGTGCTGTCCGTCTGACGCACTGCCGCCCCGGAGCGCCGGACACCCAGGCGACAGCCGCCGCGCAATCCGTCGCAGCCGCGACCCGCGGTGTCACGGCTTCTTGCCAGAATCGGCGCATGGGAACCCTCTACCTCGTGCGCCACGGACAGGCCAGCTTCGGTGCGGCCGACTACGACAACCTGAGCGAACTCGGCCATCGGCAGGCAGTGCGGCTCGGCGAGTACTGGCGCGAACGCGGCATGACGTTCGACGCCGTGATCACCGGCACGCTCAAGCGACATCGCCAGACCTGGGAAGGCATCGCGCAGGGCATGCAGCTCGGCGCGCAGGATGTGCTGCCCTGGCCGGGGCTCAACGAGTACGACAGCGAGGCGGTGATCGCGACGATCCATCCCGGGAAGCTCGAGAAGGCCACCACGCCCGAGCTGTACCGCCACCATTTCCGGCTGCTGCGCGAGGGTCTCGGCGCCTGGATGCAGGGCCGCACCGCGCCGGTCGGCATGCCGAGCTACGTCGACTTCCTGTCCGGCGTGACGACTGCGCTGGACCATGTGCGCGGCAACCACCATGGCGCCAGGGTGCTGGTGGTGTCGAGCGGTGGACCGATCAGCACCGCCGTCGGCCATGTACTGGGCACCAGCCCCGAGACCACGATCGAGCTGAACATGCGCATTCGCAACACGGCCGTCACGGAGTTCGCCTTCACGCCCAAACGGCACATGCTGGTGACCTACAACACGCTGCCGCACCTCGACGGCCCGGCCTGGGCGGATTGGGTCACCTACGCCTGAGCGCCTGCACCGGTGCCTGACGATGCGTCGGCTTCAGGCCTGCCAGACGCCATAGCCGGCGCTGCGCAGGTGGATGCCAAGCTCGACCTCCATCAGCCGCGCCGCGTCGTAGGGCATCGGGTTGTAGCGCTCGTAGAGTTTCGGCAGCAGGCGCAGCCCGTGATCGCGCACGAAGGCATTGGCCTGGATGCCGGCCTTGTGCTTGTCGAAGCGGACGTCCGGGTCGAGCCCCGTCATGCCGACATAGACGAAAGGCTTGCCGAGCACATAGTCCGGGTTGGCGCGGCGAAAGCGTGCGGCGTTCCACACGCGATCGTCGAGCTCGATCACATAGACGTGGTAGCGGCCGCGTCCTGGCATGACGGTGCGGGCAGCGCCTTGGCCACCGCGCTCGCGAGTGTGGAGATGTCGAAAGGCTTGATCAGGATCGACTGCGTACCCAGTACACGTCCGACCTCCGCCATGTCGGCATAGCCGGTCGCGAGGATCACCGGGATGTCGCCCACCATCTCGCGTGCCCTGGCGATCACCTCGGCGCCATTCAGGCCGGGCATCGCATAGTCGACCATCAGCAGGTCCTGCGGCGCGGCAGACAGCGCCGCCAGGCCGCTGACGCCGTCGGCCGCTTCGCTCACCACGTAGCCGAGCATCGAGAGGCTCTCGACGATGGCACGCCGGACTTCGGCATCGTCCTCGATCACCAGCACTTTCTGGCGCTGCGCGCCGCGCTCGGCCGGCGCGGCGGCCACGTCGGGCACGGCCTCGGCGCGCTGCAGCGACAGCGGGAAGCTCATCGCCACCGCCGTGCCGCTGCCTTCCTCGCTGCGCAGGCTGGCGAGCCCGCCGGATTGCCGCGCGAAGCCATAGACCTGGCTCAGCCCCAGACCGGTGCCGCTGCCGACCGGCTTGGTCGTGAAGAAGGGGTCGAACACCTTGGTGACGAGATGCGGCGCAATGCCGACGCCGGTATCGGCTACCGACACGGTGACATAGTCGCCGGCCGGCAATTCGCCACTGGTCTCGGTTGCAACGGCAGTCGAGATGGTCAGCGTGCCGCCGGACGGCATGGCATCGCGCGCGTTCACGGCCAGATTCAGCACCGCCATCTCGAGTTGGTTGGCGTCGAGCACTGCCCAGGCAGGTTCGTCGCACAGCGCGAGCTCGACCTGGATCGAGGGGCCGGCCGACACGACGACCAGCTCCCGCATGCCCTCGAGCAAGGCGTGGATGTCGGTCAGCCGCGGCAGCAGCGACTGGTTGCGCGCGAACGACAGCAGTTGCCCGGTGAGCTTGGCGCCGCGCCCGACCGCGCCCTTGGCGCGTGACGCGATGCCCAGCACCTTCTCGTCGCGCGCCACGCGCGCGACCAGGTCGAGGTTCATGTTGATCACGTGCAGCAGGTTGTTGAAGTCGTGCGCGATGCCGCCGGTCAGCCGGCCGATCGCTTCCATCTTCTGCACCTGGATCAGCGCCGCCTGTGCGCGCTCGCGCTCGGCGATCTCGGCCATCAGCCGGTCGTTGGCGCCAGCCAGTTCTCGCGTGCGGGCACCGATGCGCTGCTCCAGTTCGGCGTTCAGCCGCTCGACCTCGGCACGCGTGTCCTCCAACTGGCCCAGATGCAGCCGCGTCGCGTACTGCCGGCGCCGGGCGCGCACCGCGGCGTCGGCCGCGCGCGCCAGTGTCTCGGTGTGGACCGGACGCTCGAGCACGAACACGTTGCCCAGCGTCTGCAGCACCGCCAGCGACTTGCGCGAGCGCCCGCCGCTGT